>NZ_JBFEGI010000007.1:0-192998 GCF_047228905.1 Sporosarcina sp. 179-K 3D1 HS | reverse complement strand
CCTTTCCGGATTAAAATCTATCCCCATTATTTCACGAGGCAGACATAGAAAGGAGGTGTTGTTCTATTGACGCTTACGACAGTTTTAGCCCGGGACATGACAGTTCTGGAGATTGCCATGTCAGTTTTAGCCCGGGACATGACAGTTCGGGTGATTGCCATGACAGTTCCCGGATTTGCCATGACAGTTTCTCCGCCCCATGACAGTTCTAACTCGGGACATGACAGTTCTGGTGATTGCCATGACAGTTTGAAAACCCTTACGCAACAACCCTATTTCCCAATCGCAGCACAGGCGATACGCGCACCCGAGTTGCCAGCGGGATCCGTTTTATAGTCATCCGCCTCCGCATGGATGACGAGGGCGCTGCCGTCCGCATCAAGTAGCGAGTTCGGCTCCCCTTGTTTCAAGGTAACTTCTTTTGTCGTGATTTGCGTTACAACTTTTCCGCCTTCTGGAACGTCGATATTCGGCAGGTCTCCTGAATGGAAGCCTTTCGGATTCTCAAAGCCATGTTGTTTTCCAGTCGGGTTAAAATGCGCGCCTGCAGATTCAAAATCGGGCGAAGTGCAAACACCCGTCTCATGGAAATGGATGCCATGAACTCCCGGTGATAGCCCATCAGCCTGCAAACTGATCTTCACGCCTTCCACCATTTCCTCTAACTGGACTTTGCCGATTTTTTTCCCTTTGGCGTTAAAGATCGTTGCAGAAACCGGTTCCATGGATTCGCCGCTTACCGGCAATTGGGTAGAGGGCCTCCCGCATCCCGCCAACGCTAGAACCCCCGCCAGGATAAGTATGACATGTTTTGTTTTCATTTCCATTCCTCCTTAAAATCTCTCTCAAGTAGGATGGCCCAAATTCAGGAAATTATGTATGGTAATTTCACCCTCCGGAACCATTTCCCTGATTCTACGTCCAACATTGAAAAGGAGGGCTCTGTGAATGGATACGATCAATCAATTACTGTATCAAATTGATGTCATGCTTTTCCTCATTCTAATAGTAGTTTTCTTCCTGCTCTTTAAAAATAAATCCCGGCGCGTGACCCGATTTTGCCTCGGTCTCATTTCAGGGATAATCATCCTCGTAGCTTGGAACCTTGGTCTTGTACATGGATCGATTGTCGATGAGCTCAACGGCAGTGGCAATATCTTACCCGATGTCGCCGTCATGATTTTCGGCACGATCAATATCATTGTCGCCGTCTCGCTCTCTAGTGAAAAACGAAACATCCCCCACGATTCCTTAGAATCATGAGGGATTTTCTTATGCTTCCAACAATGGATAAACGCCTTCTTCATCATGCGTTTCCGAACCGACCAGCGGCGGGTTGAACACGCAGATGAGCCGCATGTCCGTCTTGCCGCCCCGCAAATAATGTTCGTCGTTGTCATTCAACGCATACATTGTCCCGTTCTTGATCGGGTACACCTTGCCATCCGCCACGGTCTCGATCTCTCCGTCGCCTTCTACGCAATAAACAGCTTCCAAATGATTCTGGTAATGAATATGCGTTTCCGTCCCGGCGTAAATGATCGTTTCATGGAAGGAAAAGCCCATACCGTCTTTCTTCAATAAAAAACGGCGACTCGACCATGTCTCTGCCTTCATCTCGTTTTCCGTCCCTATAATTTCATCCAATGTGCGTACAATCATGTTCTCATCCCCTTTAGTTTCGGACGACTTCTTCAATCGCCTCTTCTAAAATATCGAATCCTTTATGCAGCCCTTCTTCATCGATCGTCAAGGAGCCCAGGAACTTCACGACTTCACTGGACGGCCCAGATGTTTCGATAATCAATCCTTTTTCAAACGCCTTGGCACAGATTTTGTCGGCATAGTCCTCTTTCCCTTCCCCGCAAGCGATGCCACGCATAAATCCGCGTCCCCGTGCCGTCGCTTGAAGTTGTGGATACTTGTCGACAATCGTGTCCAACCGGTCTTTGATAATTATGGATTTTTCCTGGATCGCTTCGGCAAACTCTTCCGTCTCCCAGTGCGATAACGCTTCCGTCGCTGCGATGATCGCCAAGTTGTTGCCGCGGAACGTCCCGTTATGTTCGCCGGGACCCCAAATATCGTATTCCGGCTTGATCAACGTGATGGCAAACGGCAATCCATAGCCGCCGATCGATTTTGATAGGCAGACGACATCCGGTTGAATGCCTGCCGGTTCGAAACTGAAGAAAGTTCCAGTACGCCCACAGCCCGCTTGGACATCATCCACAATCAGCAGCATGTCATAACGTCGGCAAAGTTTCTCTATCTCTTGCAACCATTCAAAACTCGCCGCGTTGATGCCGCCTTCCCCTTGGACCGTCTCCAAGATGACGGCTGCCGGCAAGTCCATGCCACTTCCCGCATTTTGCAAATACTGTTTCAAATAAGCAATCGAATCGCCTTCGTCCAAGAACGTGTCAAACGGCATCGCGACTGTGTTCGTCAACGGAACACCCGCCCCTTCCCGGTTGAATGAATTCCCCGTTACCGATAACGCGCCTAGCGTCATCCCGTGGAAGCCGTTCGTGAAGCTGATGATGTTCTGACGCCCCGTCGCTTTGCGCGCAATTTTTAATGCGCTTTCCACTGTGTTCGTACCCGTGGGTCCAGGGAACATGATTTTATAATTCAAGTTTCTCGGCTTCAAAATGATTTCATTAAACCGTTGCAGAAATTGGGCGCGGACTTCCGTTCCCATATCCAGACTATGTGAAATACCATCTTCCAAAATATATTCAATCAGTTTTTGTTTCATTTTTTCATTATTATGGCCGTAGTTCAGAGCCCCCGCTCCCGCGAAGAAATCGATATATTCCTTCCCGTCCGTATCCCACATTTTATAGCCTTTCGCCTTCTTGAACACAGTCGGGAAACTGCGGCTGTAACTCCTCACTTGTGACTCATGGTGTTCGAAAATTTCCATCGGATTTCGGTCCATTGTCAGTACCATTGTTTGACATTCCTCCAGTATTTTTATTTGTTTAGTCTGTTTTTATCTTACGCCAATCGTATAAAGCAGTTCGGCTTCATGACCCGTGCCCGGAAATTGATCTTCCGTGAAACAGTCAGTCACGTGGCAGTCTGTTTTCATATCCCTGGCCAGTTTCCGGAATAGCGCATCCGACGCCTGATTGGAAGGGCTTACTGTCGCCTCCAAACACCGAATATTCCGACATACATCCCTGTGTAAAATCGACTGCAACATGCGTGAAGCGATGCCTTTTCCCCGTTGGGACGCATCGACCGCCACTTGCCAGATAAAAAGCGTATCCGGTGCTTTAGGTGGGATAAATCCGGAGATGAATCCGACAATCCGTTGTCCATCCGCTTCGACGACAACGCTCGTCTCATCAAAATACTTCGCCCACATCAAATAACTATACGAAGAGTTCAGATCCAAGACGCCCATATCTTTAATGAGCTGCCAGATCTCTTTGCCGTCCTCTTCCGTCGGGGTCCGGAATAGGATAGATTCACTTTCGACTACTGCGGTTGCACTTTCTTTTCCTTCTGACAAAAATGAGTTCCTCCAAGTCTTGTCATTCACTGCGACATGAATGTTTTTCTTGGAAACCCGTTATGGTTTCCTGATGCTGTTCTAAGCTGTCGGAAAACCATTCACCTCTCCTGCCAGACGAATACATAATGCTGAAAAAAGTTGGATTTGTTTGTAGAGTAAAGAGCGTGAGCTGTCCAACAGACGTCCTCACAGGTGGTCATACGTGGGTAAACATGTGGATATAGCAAGGGAACTTACGTAGGAACCGCCACCTCGGGAAAATGAGGGACGATAACAAAAATGGCTTGCTTTCTGCCTTGCAGTATGAAGAGCAAAAAATAGCGCCTTTTCAAAAGGATAGGGCATCCTTTTGTTCATTACAGAAACAGCTTGATGGTGCACAGGATTCGCTGATATGAAAGACACTTTCGATATCTTGAATTTCACTGCCATACTCGTTCATCCACCCAACCAACTTGATCAAAGAGGTTTTGGCGTCAGCCAAAGGCCCTCATTGCCTTTCGTGATGGGTTTTTCATTCGTCTTGCGAAGAAGTAAACGATTTCTTATAGTGCCATCCGTGACACTAGTTGCCTAGTATAGAGGAGCAAATTTAAAAAGTCAAACGATTCTAGCAAAATATTCATTGGTGAACATTTCGAAACCCACGACAAACCCCGCAGCTATAGGCAGTCTGCGGGGTTCTCATTTTTATTCTAAAATCAATTTTTCCAAATCAAGCGGGAGGATGTATTCTCCGTCTTTATAGACACGCATATTCCCTCCGGAAATTTCATCGATGAGCATGATTTGCCCTTCCTCATCCCGGCCGAATTCCAATTTAATATCGTATAACTCGAGACCTTTTGCTGCGAGTTCCTCTTTGACGACACCCGAAATTTCTGTTGTGAGGGATTTCAAAGTTGCGTATTCATCATGCGTCAAAATGCCAAGCTGCGCGAGTCCGTCTTCGTTGATCGGCGGATCGTTCCGGTCATCGTCTTTGATTGTCACTTCGACGTAGGCATCCAATGGTTGTCCTTCCTCACAATAGGCGCCATATCTGCGCAGAAAGCTTCCGACTGCCCGATATCGGCAAATGACTTCCAGCCCTTTCCCGAATACGGTTGCGGATTTAACCGTCATTGTCACGTTTTCAATGTCTGCCTCGACATAATGGGTTGGTATCCCTTTTTCCACAAGCTTCTCGAAGAAATACGTCGTCATCCGAAGCCCCGACTGCCCTGCCCCTTCAATCGTCAAGCCTACTGTATTCGCGCCTGGATCGAAGACGCCATCTTCGCCGGTTACATCATCTTTGAATTTCAATAACACATTGCCGTCTTGCAATTTGTAAACATCTTTTGTTTTTCCTTGATACACGAGTTCCATGGGTGCCCACGTTTCCTTTCCATTCGAAAATGTAGTGCCATCCTTAGTATAAGTCACATTCGCTTGAAGAAAAAGTAAAGATTGCCGGTAACTTGACCGGCATCAAGGTTTCATTCCAAAACTTGCCTTATGCTATAGACAAGAAGAATAAGAGGAGGAGTCAAAATGAAAAAAGTAGTCTTTGGATTAGAGCCGGTGAGCTGTCCGTCCTGTATTAAGAAGATTGAAGGATCATTGAAGAAAATGAACGGCGTCCAGGATGCCAAAGTGCTTTTCCATTCCGGGAAAGTCCGGGCACAATTCGATGAAAATCTCGTAAAAGCGGACGACCTCCAACAAGTGATCGTCAACTTGGGCTATCCTGTCATCTCGCAAAAAGTATCGTAAAAGGAGTGTTGATCATGAATGTCAAACGGACATCCCAAATCACGGCCGTCACAGCGACGCTTCTGGCGACCGCGCTTGGACTTCATCTCCTCGGGCTATCCGAGTGGAAACAATGGCTGCTGATCATTTCAACAGTGATCGCCGGCGTCCCGATTGCAAAGAAAGCGTTTCAAGCATTGCGAATGAAAGCCTTCAGCATTGAACTATTAGTGACCATTGCGGTGGTCGGTGCGTTGTTCATCGGCGAATATGTCGAATCGGCCGCCGTGACGTTCCTGTTTTTATTCGGCGCCTATTTGGAAGCCCGGACGCTCGAAAAAACCCGTTCGTCCTTGAAATCGCTCGTCGATATGGCGCCTCTTGAAGCGACCGTCATACGGGATGGCGAGCCGGTCATCCTGCCGGTTGACGAAGTGTTGAAAGGGGACCGGGTCCTCATCCGCTCCGGTGAAAAGGTGGCGGTAGATGGACAAATCCTTACAGGGCAAGCAACGTTGAATGAAGCAGCCATTACAGGCGAATCCGTCCCAGCCGTGAAAGCGGTGGAAGACCGCGTATTCAGCGGAACGATCGTCGACAATGGCTATATCGAAGTCATCGCAGACCGGGTCGGGGATGATACGACATTCGCCCGGATCATCGAGTTGGTGGAAGAAGCCCAGGAATCCCAGTCAAAAACGCAGAAATTCCTGGATAAGTTCGCCAATATCTATACACCCTCCATCGTCGTCCTGTCCATTCTCGTCTATCTATTCACCCGCAATATCGAAATGACGCTCACTTTCCTCGTCATCGCTTGTCCAGGCGCACTTGTCATCTCTGCACCGGTGTCCATCGTCGCGGGTATCGGGAACGGGGCACGTAACGGTGTCCTCATCAAAGGCGGAGACATTATGGAGAAATTGGCGAAAATCGATACGGTGGTGTTCGACAAAACCGGGACACTGACCCGTGGACGCCCCGAAGTGACGGACATCCATGCCCTTGCGGGGAATGAAGAGGAACTGCTCCGCATCGTCGCCGAAGCAGAAACGATTTCCGAACATCACCTCGGACAGACAATTGTCAAGGAAGCGAAGCGACGTGGACTGTTACTGGCGAATGAACCGGAAGATGCCGAAGTGATCAAAGGGAACGGCATCCGGGCCCGTATCGAAGACCGACTGCTCGTCATCGGTAACCGGAAGTTGATGGCTGCGGAAGGGATTGCCATTGAAGAATCGGTCGAAGCCTATGCGGTGGATCGCGAAAGAGCGGGAAATACGGCGATTTTCGCGGCGATTGACGGACAGATGGCGGGCATCTTCTCCATCGCCGACCGGATCCGCCCTGAAGCTGAAAGTGCATTGGCGGCGATGCGTGCAGCCGGCGTCAAACGGATGATCATGCTTACGGGGGATAACCGACATACTGCGGAACTCGTCGGCATGAAACTGGGACTCGATGAAGTCCATGCCGAACTGTTGCCCGAAGACAAAGTCGCCATGGTGCAACGATTGCGCGAGGCCGGACATCGGGTGGCCATGGCGGGAGATGGGATCAATGATGCACCAGCCATCGCCACGGCGGATATCGGGCTCGCGATGGGCGAAGGCGGAACGGATGTGTCGATGGAAACCGCCGATGTCGTCCTCATGGCGGACCGGCTCGACCAATTCGCCCACGCCTACTCCCTCGCCAAAGCGACCATCCGCAATATGAAGCAGAACACCTTCTTCGCAGTCGGAACCGTCGTCCTTCTGCTTATCGGAGTCCTGCTCGGAAAAGTGTTCCTGGCAACTGGCATGCTCATCCATGAGCTAAGCGTACTGGCCGTCATTTTGAACGCGATCCGACTTATCCGGTATAATGGGAAAAAGAAGAAAATGGAGACAATCCTGTCAGAACCTGCATTAGAAGGAGGAGGGATGTAATTGTCAGAGTCAGCACAAGACGGGAACAAGGAGATGCAGAAAATGTGCATCTCCATCGTCCCGATTTTCAATCATTTAGATGACGCGGAAATGGCGGAAATCGTCAAGGAGACCCATTCCGTTGCACATCGCCGAGGCAATACAATTTATCGCGCAGGAGAACGGTCGGACGGATTATATATCGTCCATAAGGGACGCGTAAAAATTTACCGCTTGGCGGAAAACGGCAAAGAGCAGCTAGTCCGAATATTGGAGCCCGGTGATTTCACAGGAGAACTGTCTTTATTCACCGAATCGGTACATGATTCATATGCAGAAGCGATGGAACCGGTGGAATTATGCGTGATGGGTCGGGAGAATTTCCAAGCATTCCTGGTCAAGTACCCCGCCATCTCCCTGAAAGTGTTGGCGGAATTCTCCTCGCGGCTCGCGAAATCAGAAAAGCAGGCGACAACCATCGCACTGGAACCCGTCGAAACCCGGGTCGCCCTCTACTTGGCCGACCTCGTGGAACAACAGAAGTCGATGACCCTGGCCTTGCCGATGGCGCGAAAAGACATCGCCTCCCACCTCGGCACCTCCCCCGAAACCATCAGCCGCAAGCTCGCCGATTTCGAAGACGCCGGCTGGATCCGCCAAACCGGACAGCGGGAAATCGAAATCATTGATTTGGATGCGTTGTTGTTGGTGTAGGAGCGAGCGAAGTGGGAGGGGGTTGAACGGCCCGAACGCTCATATTACAAGACAAGCGATCATAACTACGGAGAACCGCTCATACTTCCGGACAGGCGATCATAACTACCGAGGACCGATCATACTTCCGGACAGGCGATCATAACTACCGAGGACCGATCATACTTCCGGACAGGCGATCATAACTCCGGGGAACCGCTTATACTTCCGGACAAGCGATCATAACTACCAATCGTACGGCCGGGATTTTCTACTTGTTCCCAGTTATATAATGGATGTATAATAGTACAGTTAACTCTATGCTATTGAAAGAGAGTGAAAATGGATGGGACGTAAGTGGAATAATATCAAAGAGAAAAAAGCGTCGAAGGATGCAAACACGAGTCGTATTTATGCGAAATTCGGACGTGAAATATATGTAGCGGCCAAACAAGGCGAACCGGATCCGGAATTGAATCAGGCTTTGAAAATTGTAGTGGAACGGGCAAAAACGTATAGCGTGCCGAAAGCTATTATCGATCGGGCCATCGAGAAAGCAAAAGGTGGGTCGGAGGAAAACTTCGACGAGCTGCGCTATGAAGGGTTCGGTCCAAACGGTTCGATGGTCATTGTCGATGCCTTGACGAATAACGTGAACCGAACCGCATCGGAAGTACGGGCGGCCTTCGGGAAAAATGGTGGGAATATGGGGGTCAGCGGATCGGTGTCCTACATGTTTGATGCAACTGCGGTATTCGGCCTTGAAGGGAAAACCGCCGATGAAGTGCTCGAACTTTTGATGGAAGCCGACGTGGAAGTGCGCGACATTTTGGAAGAAGACGACACGGTCATCGTGTATGCCGAACCCGACCAATTCCACGCAGTGCAAGAAGTATTTCAAGATGTGGGCATTACCGAGTTCACGGTAGCAGAATTGACGATGCTTGCGCAAAGCGAAATCACCCTACCCGAAGAGGCGCAAGTGCAATTCGAGAAAATGGTTGATGCGCTCGATGATCTCGAAGACGTCCAGCAAGTGTATCACAATGTGGATTTAGGCGAATAAACATTGAAAGCTGCCCTAGAGTCGAATCGACCACAGGACAGCTTTTTTCGTTACACTTTATTTGAAGGAATCAAGAGCAGTTTACTTACAGTAAGCCTTTCTTCAGCAGTTCCACTTCCACTGCGCCCAACTTTGTCAATTTGACGATTTGTTCAACAGCATATCCTTCGCTCAACATGGACTTTGCTAAAATCCGGCGTTCTTTCAACTGAATAACACGGGTGATGCCCCAGCGCATCACTCGTGTTATTCATTCTCCACCACTTTTCCCGCCTCATCGAAATAGGTATAAATGAACTGATATTCGCTAACTTCCGCTTTCGGGATATTCAACCAAGTCACACTTGGTTCACCGACCGGAAGCTCGATTTTCTCCGAGAACTCGTTCACATCCACTTGCACGGCTGCTACCCGGTTGTCAGCGGTGGTCACAAATACGATCGGTGGCCCCTCCTCGACTTCCATTAACAAAGAAGCGTGAAAAATGGCCAGCAATTCCCCCGCCCTCTTCTCGCTTTGGATCCACTCATAATTCCCTCTCGCATTTTTCCGGAATGTCATCATCGCCGAATCGGTTTCATTATGTAAATACGTCACAACGCGGTACTCCTGGACATCCTTTATTTCCAAAATGGTGATTTCCCCATGGCGTTCCTGTTCCAAAATTATCTGACTGATCGAATCCACGTCATTCCCATAGACCGGCTTCTCTTTCATCCAATAGAGTACTCCCGCTGCGGCCACTAAAACAGTGGCGAACAGCAATAGATTCCGATTCCTCACCAAATAACCTCCTTCCAATCCTATCCATTTATACGCCGCAAGGGCGATTTAGTTTCAATAAAAATGGCTAGGTAGTACCAATGCCAAGAGTTAATCAGAGAATAAAAAAACACCATTCCATGAACGGTGTGTAAAACTCAACTTTTGTAGATATTAATCACCAAACGCAAATAGTATTTCCGCTTCGCATACTAATTCACCATCAACAGTGGCGATGCCTTTTCCTTTACCAATCGGACCTTTTAACCGGGTGATTTCAACTTCAAGACGAAGTTGATCTCCAGGACCTACTTGCCGCTTAAAACGACATTGATCTATGCCTGCTAAAAGCCCCAATCGTCCTTGGTTTCCGTCTTTCGTCAGCATGACAACTGCACTTACTTGAGCTAATGCCTCCACAATTAATACCCCTGGCATCACCGAATAGCCCGGGAAGTGCCCATTAAAGAAATCCTCCTTGGATGTTACGTTTTTTATACCAATGGCTCTTTTTCCTTCTTCTAACTCTACAATCCTATCCACTAAAAGAAAGGGATAACGATGTTTAATAATCTCCATAATTTTTTGAGTGTCCAACATCATTAGATCCTCCATGACTAATCATTTTTTACATGAATCACGTTGGCTAGAAGAAGGGGATGCCCTTACAGCTTGACGTCTTCTGTCAACTCAAACAAATCAAACACATTTTTCTGGACGACAATGGACATGATCTTGCCTTCCTTTTTGAAGAAATGGACATTACCGACGCGGCCCTCTACCACTTCCGTCCAACCCCACTTCTCAATTTCCTCCAAATATTCGGCAGGCGGTGTGCCTTCCGCATCGCCGATGTCTTTCAATTTATACTTAGCGGATTTGGCGATATCCGCGGTGCACGCCTCCGGTTTGAGTTCATACGCATTTTTCGGGACCGGGAATCCCGTGTTGATGACCGCCATCCGATACCCGTCCTCATCGCTATACGTATAGGCGCAACCGGCCAATCCAAAAGCCGCCACTAGTAGAAATAAAACCAGGACCCGTTTCACTGCGATAACCTCCTCACAGAAACTTCACAGCTTATTACTGTTAGATTACTTGGAAAACGGATACTTGTCATCCAACGGTTTTGTGACAGTTTGGAAATCAAGTTCCAATGCCAGCCGATGCCTCCTCCTCATATGTCAAAAAAGGTTCATACATCGTAATCGCATGATTTTCGGTAATGAACTCGTCATCAACCTGTTCGCCATTCAAATTGAACACTTTCCGATAAATTGTATTATGCCGTACGTAGCCGCCCCATAATTCGCGCGTGAAGCTATGCTCTTTCTCGTACACTTCATACATTCGGGTTGCGGGCGTCGTCGACCGCCACTCCCCGACCAAGTTCTGATCAGTTAAATAGACGACTAGCTGGTACGTCTCATTCGTTTCGTTCTTGATTTGCAAATCCAAATAATTATATGCACACGTCGCCCCGCTACCAAACGGCTGGCTCCGTTTCGAATCCGGGAACACGTCGTAGCTGTGGCGATACCGTTCAGTCACCGTCAACGGCGTATGGAGTGTCATCCAATAGATCAAGTTTGAAAGCTGGCACAGGCCGCCTCCGATACCGATCGTCACCTTCCCGTAATGCAGCACCATCCCCTCGACATACCCTTTCCGCCTTGTTGTATTGCCGATCAGCTGCCAATAGGAAAACGTCTCTCCTGGCCGAATCAACACCCGATTCACACTTTTCGCTGCAATCTTCAAATTCTTCACCTTATTGTATTGCAGCTCCATCTCGACATCTTTCAACTGGCGCAGCAACGGGGTCTGATGCTTGAACAGCACATGTTCAAGCTTCTCCTCCCCACGTTTCTTGGCATAAGCTTTCCCATCCAAAATCCACTCCGCATACCGCTTGAGACGATACGCTTTCTTCCCCATATAAATTCGTAACGGACTGCGCCTTTTCGGTTTCAATGAATCCACGTGTTAGCCCCTCCCTTTAGTTCGTTCTTAGCAGTCTAGGAACGTTGTAAGGCTCTACGAAAACATAGTATTGAAGTTCCTCGTAAATGTTAAGGAGCCTCGGTAAATACATTGCGAGAGCCCATTTTTCAAATAAAAACCTAGTATGCCTTCGAATAGCAAATCTAGGTTTCTGCCATTCTCCTTCATTTCACATTCCCAAAGAGTTGGATCGCCATATAAACGGCAACCCCCCAGACGACGAGGGCAGAGATTTTATTCAACCCTTGCATCAGTTTGCCGCTGGAGTCGAGCTTTCCGAGGGAGCGCCCTGCCGCGGCTAGGCCGATGAACCAAAGCCAGGAAACAACGATAGTTGTCCCAGTAAATGCCCATCTTGCCTCATTGACATAGTTCAACGAGTTCGTGCCGATGACGCCGATCGTATCGAGAAGTGCATGCGGATTCAACAGGGAGACCGATGCGGCGAAGATGATTTGCCGTTTGGCGGTGAACCGTTCGGCTTCCGTATCCGGCGAGGCTGACTCACTGCGCCACAGGGAAAATCCGATGAATAGTAAAAAAAGAATTCCGAAACCGAAGATAATGTTTTCCAACCAGCCGAAAGTCAGGACGAGCAAAGAAACGCCCGACACCGCGGCGAGAATAAGAATGGTGTCGCAAACGGCAGCTGTCACAACGACGGGCAATGCTCTGCTGAACGTAGGTTGCAACGCGCCTTGATTAAACACAAATACATTTTGTACGCCGAGCGGCACAATGAGTCCGAAGGCGAGGATGATTCCATGTATGATTGCTTCCAACATCTGCTTCACTTCCAAACCAATTTCTACATTTATTCAGGAAAAGACCGCGCAGCAACAACCTACGCGGTCCACTCTGATTATTTCAACTTCTTCAAAATAACGACTTTCAAATAATTGAATTCCGGAAAATCCCGGTTCGTCCGGAAATCTTTCGGCAGTGAGGATTCTTCGAGAATTTTGTATTTCGATCCGGCATCCGTGAACGCTTTTTCAATGAACGACTTGAATTTCTTCATTCCGAAGCTCGAATTATTCGTAGAAGCAACGATGATCCCGTTTTTCTCGGTGATCGCAATCGCATCCATCAGCAAATCGGGGTAGTCTTTCGCCGTGCTGAACGTGTACTTTTTCGAACGGGCAAAGCTTGGCGGATCGAGGATGACCAGGTCAAACTTCAACTCATGCCGCTTCGCATACCGGAAATATTCGAAGACATCCATCACTTTGATATCTTGCTGTTCGTAATCAATGCCGTTGACGCTGAACTGCTCGATCGTCTTCGGCAAACTGCGTTTTGCGAGATCGACACTTGTCGTCTTGATGGCGCCGCCTAGTGTTGCTGCCACGGAAAACGCTCCCGTGTAGGAAAACGTATTGAGCACATGTTTTCCTTCCGCATAGTGATCGCGAATCGCTTTCCGTACATCCCGCTGGTCCAGGAAAATTCCGGTCATCGCCCCGTCATTCAAATCGACGGCGAACTGCATGCCGTTCTCTTTAATGATGATCGGGAAATCGCCTGGCTCCCCTTTGACGAAATCGTCTTGCTCGATATACTGGCCCTGCGTGTCGAACCGCTTCTTCTCATAGATCGCTTTATAATCGACAATTTTATCGAACACGCCATACACATGATGCTTGAGGGAATAAATCCCCTCGCTATACCAGCTCACCATATAATAGCCAGCGAAATAATCGATCGTCAGACCGCCGATGCCATCGCCTTCCCCGTTGAAGACACGGAAAGCGGTTGTATCCGGATCCGCAAACAACGCCTCTCGCCGAGCCAACGCCGCCTGGATTTTGGACTCGAAAAAGTCGAAATCGATTTCTTCGTCTTCCTTGCGCGTTAACACCCAGCCAATCCCTTTATTCTGGACACCGTAATACCCTTTTGCGATAAAACGGCGATCTTTATCAACCAACCGCAGCAGGCTGCCTTCTTTCACCAAGACAGCCGGATTAAGGATCGCATCCTTCAAAATTAACGGATACCCCTTCTTCAGCTCCGCGCTATGTTTCGCATTCACTTGTACATCAATTGTTTTCGCCATGATTTCATCCTTATTTCTTATTTTCTTCATTATCGCATGTTTGTTGACAAATTGCGAAAAGTACTACAGAGCTCACAACGTTATCACCATACTTCGAAACACACTCCAAAAACCTTACAACATTCTCGCCACACCTCGAAACGCTTTTCACAATTCCACAAGCATTCCAACAAAAAACCGCTCCAAGCCGGAGCGATTTATCGTAACTCTATTATTTCTGCAACGTTTCCAAGAACAAACTGATAGCCGGGATAAATGAAATGATCAAGACGTCCAACACCATGATGATGATGAAAGGGATGATCGCTTTGATCAAGCCTTCAAACTTCGTTCCCGCAATATTCGCAGCGACAAATAAGTTGATGCCGACTGGCGGTGTGATGAATCCGACAGCCAAGTTGAAGATCATAATAATTCCGAAGTGAACTAGATCAATTCCCAGTGCACTGACGATTGGGACGAGAATCGGCGTCAAAATGATGATTGCCGCTGACGTCTCCATGAATACCCCAACAAAGAGCAACAGCGCGTTGATGATCAACAAAGCGATGATCCAGTTATCCGTCACGCCCAGCATAAGCTCAGTCAATTCTTTTGGAATGCGCGCCCGCGTCAAATAATAACCGAATGAAGACGCCCCCGCTATGATGAACATGATAACAGCTGATACAACGACCGAGGAAGAAAAGATTTCAACCAAATCTTTCAGTTTAATTTCCCGGTAGATGAGTACACCGACAATCAATCCGTACACAACCGCGACAACCGCCGCCTCCGTCGGAGTGAAGATCCCGCCATAAATTCCGCCCAAAATGATGACCGGCATCAGCAATGCTAAGATTGCATCAGCGAACGCTTTTAGGAAGTCCTTGAATGTGAACGCTTCTCCGCCGCCATATCCTTTCCGCAGGGAAATCACATACACAAGCAAAACGAGTGATAAGGTAACCATAAGGCCCGGAATAATTCCCGCAATGAACAGCGAGCTGATCGAGACGCCCGCCGAAACTCCGTATAACACAAGCGGGACGCTGGGCGGGATCATGACGCCGATAGTTCCGCCAGCCGCCTGAACAGCGGCAGAAAAATCTCGGTCGTATCCTTTCTTGACCATCGCCGGAATTAAAAGCGATCCGACTGCCGCCGTCGTTGCCGCCGCTGAACCCGAAATGGCCGCAAAGAAAGCACAGGCAATTATGGAGACGATGGCCAATCCACCTTTCACCTGTCCAAACACGACGTTTGCCAAGTGAATAAGCCGTCTTGAAATCCCCCCATTTTCCATCAGCTTTCCGGCTAGTATGAAAAAAGGGATCGCCAACAACGGGAAGGAGGCAACCGAGTTGAACATCCGCTGGATAATAGCGATCAAGGATACATTGCCTTCCAATAAGAAAATGATCGACGAGGAGAGCCCCAAAGTGACTGCGATCGGTACGTTAATTAAAAACAGAGCAAGCAACAAAATGAATAAAAGAGCAGTCATGCCGAGTGACCCCCTGTCTTAAACTCTTTTACGAAAACGGCAATGAGATTGACAGTCAAAAAGAACCCGCTCACCGGAATGACGGCATAAATATAACCCATTGGAATGGCGAGGACCGGAGATAATTGCTTCATGCCTTGATTCATCAAATCATAGCCTTGGATGATCATAATAAAGTAGAACGCAATGCTGGCTACGGTAGCTAAGATGAAAAAGCCTTGGCGAATTCGCAGGGGAAATAAATCTGTGAAGAATGTCACCCCGATGTGGGCCCTCAATGACATGGCATACGCAGCACCGAGGAAGGTGAGCCAGACCAAGCAATAGATGGCAAGCTCTTCTGTCCAAGCAAGGGAGGATTTCAAAACGAAACGGAAAATGACCTGAGCAAAAACGGAGATGGTCAACACCGTCATGATGACGTTCAGCAAATGCTTCATCACTAAATTTATGGTATCAATGAGCTTACCCAACTGGAATTCCCTCCCATACAGAATAAGGGAGGTAGGCCCTCCCTTATCGTAATCTTACATATGATTGATTATTGAGCTTCGATGATTCGGTTCAACAACTCTTGGTATTCCACTTCTGAATAAATCGGTTTTACAGCCTCTTGGAATGGAGCTGTATCGATCTCCTCAATAATTTCGACACCGTTGTCTTTCAATGTTTGGATGGATTCTTTCTCCATCTCGATAATAAGGTCACGCTCTTTCGAACCTGCTTTCTGGCCTTCTTCCAGAACGATCGCTCTCAAGTCTTCCGGTAATTCGTCATATGTTTTTTGGCTCATCATGTAAATAGCAACGGAATACACATGACCCGTCAAGGACATGTATTTTTGTTTGGAATCATACAATTTGAACTGGTCCGCAACGATCGCTGGGTTTTCCTGCGCGTCTACAACCCCTTGTTGAAGACCTGTAATAGCTTCTGTCCATGCCATCGGAGTCGGTTGAGCACCAAGCGCTTCAAATGCAGCAATATGGATTTTATTCTCTTGTGTCCGGATTTTCAGACCTTTTAGATCTTCCGGTTTTTCAATCGGTCGGATCCCGTTCGTGATATGGCGATAGCCGTTTTCACCCCAAGACATGCCGATAATGCCGTGCTCTTGTAAACTATTAAACAATTCATCCCCGATTTCGCCGTTCAATACTTCAATCGCAGAATCCCGATCATTAAACAGGAATGGCACATCCAGCACTGCCAATTCCGGAACAAAGTTCGTTACAGGAGCTGTCGACGATACGACCAGGTCCACGGTTCCAAGTGTCATCCCTTCTGTCAATTCACGTTCCGCCCCAATTTCAGAGTTCGGGAACACTTCAATGATGACACGCCCATCTGTCCGCTCTTCTACAGCATCCGCCATTTCAAGAAATGCGATGTGGTACGGGTGGTCGACTGGCAAGGAGTGACCTGCCTGAAGCGTGTACACCTTTCCATCATCTTTTGCAGCTCCTTCATTTCCAGAGCCTGCATCCGCATTGCCAGAATCTGATTCTTTAGAACCACCGCATCCTGCCAAAACGAAGAGCAGAAGCAATGAAAAAATAAAACCAAATTTCAGTTTTCTCATTCTATTTCCCCCTACTAATATTTTTCCGAACCAGATAATTATAACATTTAAAAATTAACTGATTACTCATTCATTCTATCTGGGAACCTAGTACTTTGCAACCCTACCTAGCTTTAGGACATGGTAATAATCTAGTAATCTTAAATACCATATTTAACTGCGATATTTTTAATTTGCGTGTAATTCCGCAGAGCAATGAACCCTTTTTCCCGCCCGATGCCGCTTTTTTTGTATCCACCGAAAGGCATCTGGATTCCTCCTGCTGCGCCATAGTTATTGATGAAGACTTGGCCCGCTTTGATCTTTGATGCGACATAGTGGGCTACGTCGATGTCTTTGGTCCATATACCCGCGACCAAACCATAGTCCGTGCCGTTCGCGAGGGCTATCGCTTCTTCCACGGTCTCGAATGTAAACACGCTGAGGACCGGGCCGAATATTTCCTCTTGTGCCACGGAGCAAGTATGTTCCAGACCATCGAGCAACGTCGGCCGTATGTAATGTCCGCCTTCACTACCTTCGATTGTCACTGCTTCCCCTCCGGCTAACACTTTCCCTAATCTTTTCGCCTCTTCGATCCGTCCCATGATCTGGTCGAATTGCCGCTTGTTCAAAATAGGGCCGATATCTGCGTCTTCGCTGCCCGGACCGATTGTCAGCGCATTAAACCGTTCCACGAGCTTCTCGACAAAGCGGTCTTTCGCCTTCGCTTCAATTAAAAGACGAGACCCTGCCGAACAAGTTTGGCCTGCATTTTGGATAATGGCACGGACGACCGCCTCCAGTGCCTTCTCCTCGTCTGCGTCCGCAAAGACGACGTTCGGAGATTTTCCGCCCAGTTCAAGCGTGACCGGAACAACATTGCGAGCCGCTGCCTGCGCAACCGATATCCCGGTATTAACAGACCCCGTAAACGTAATATGATTGATTCCCGGATGGCTGGCAAGCGGAGCACCGATATCCGTTCCAAGACCCGTAATATGCTGAAAAACCCCTTTCGGCAAGCGGCTCGCGGCGAACCATTCTGCAATCGCATGGGCGGCAAGCGGCGTATCTTCCGCACTTTTGACGATGACCGCATTGCCTGTCGAAATGGCCGCCGCCACGCTCCGCGCGATGATTTGCAGCGGGTAATTCCATGGGATGATATGGGCTGTCACACCGACAGGCTCCAACACCGTCGCGTTCAATATACCATCCTCGATCGGAATGGTGTCCCCCATCACTTTATCTGCAGCCCCGCCGTAAAACTCGAAATAACGGGCTGCGGCTTCAGCGTCAGCGAGCGCTTGCGAGATTGGCTTCCCGACATCTTCACACTCCAGGCGTCCCCACTCTTGCGCATTATCCCGGATATGATGGGCCAGCTCGATCAACAAGTTCCCCCGCTCGAATGGCCTCACTTTCTGCCATTCATCACTTTCAAATGCGATTTGCGCAGCCTGTACCGCCACATCGACATGTTGTTCATTTCCTTTGACAATCTCGGCGATCTGCTCGCCATTCGACGGATTATAAACCGGCAGCCACTCATGCGAGTCGTCGCCAATCCATTCTCCATTGATTAACATCGGAATTCGTTTCATTTGGATTCGAACCTCCCGTTTTTATAAACCTCTTCCACCATCGACATGCAGCGTGGCGCCTGTCACCATTTTCGCGCCATCAGACAATAGATAGCTGACCGCGTTCGCTATATCTTCCGGTTGGATTAATTCCCCTAACGGTACACTATTGCGGAAAATCGTCTGTTTTGTGTTTTCCACATCTGCCCCTGCTGCGGTAAAGCTTCCTAGCATATTCGTATCCGCAGGTCCTGGATGGATTGTATTCACTCGGATGGAATGCGACGCCAGCTCGATAGCCATGGCCCGCGTGAAGCTTTCCGCCGCCCCTTTGGATGCGATATACGATTGCAGGCCCGGGCGCGGACGAACTGCTGAAATCGAAGCAATGGTAATAATCGATCCCTGGCGCTTCGCCTTCATATACTTCGCAGCCTCTTTGCAAGTGATGAACAAGCTTGTCGCATTGACGTCCATATAACGATGCCATTGCTCCAGTGTCACTTCCTCGATCGGTGCCGCCGATTGCGCAATGCCAAGCGCGTTCACCAATCCGTCGATGCGACCGTACGTTTCATTCACCTCAGCGAAGATTTCCGCGATTTTTTGTTCATCGAGTACATTAGCCGCTTTTGCGGTCAATCGCTCATGCTGCACAGACTCCAATGAATCCACTGTTAGATCGATCCCAATAACGGTTGCACCTTGCTCCACCAACTGCAAAGCGATTGCTTTACCCATTCCGCCGGCTGCTCCGGTTACGATAACTACTTTGTTTTCTACGCTCATCGAATCACCCCTCGTATTGTTCTCTGATTTTAGTAATAATGGCCGTTCCCATTTCGGCTGTTGTGGCAGTTCCACCAATATCGGCCGTTTTCACTTCTCCTTCACGCAGCACGTCTTCAATTGCCGTTGTGACACGATCCGCGAGGTCCAATCTGCCTAAATGCTCCAACATCAAGGCCCCGGACCAAATTTGTGCAATCGGATTGGCAATGCCTTTACCAGCAATATCAGGAGCAGACCCGTGCACCGCCTCGAACATTGACGGGAACTCTTTTTCCGGATTAATATTTGCGGACGGCGACAGGCCAAGACCTCCGACCAGCCCGGAACCGAGATCCGATAGAATGTCACCGAACAAGTTCGATGCGACCACCACTTCGAACGACTGTGGACGCTGGACAAAATAAGCGACGAGTGCGTCGATATAGTTTGACTCCACTTCCAACTCCGGATACTCTTCCGCCACAACCTGTTTAAGATACTTGTCCCACATTTTCATCGTATGGACGATCACATTGGATTTAGTCGCATTCGTGATTTTCTTGCGGCCGTGTTTCATGGCGTATTCGCATGCGGCCCTCGTAATTTTTTCGACACCGTCACGGGTCATGATGACGTTCTGAACGGCCATTTCTTCGGCTTGTCCGTCAAACATCGTCCCACCGCTCGTCGAATACTCCCCTTCCGCATTTTCACGGAAAATGACGAAATCAATCTCTTCCCCATTGCTCAGCGGAGAATGAATTCCCGGCAGCGATTTGACCGGACGGAAATTGACGTACTGCTGGAACTGTTTCCGGATCGGCATGATCAACTCCCAAATCGTGAGGTCATCCGGAAGCCGGGCATCCCCGATTGCGCCGAATAAAATCGCGTCGAACTTCTTCAGGATCTCCAGCCCATCCTCAGGCATCATCCGGCCATGTTCCAAATAATATTCGGTGCTCCATGGAAACTTCTCCAAGTTCAGTGAAAAATCCGATTCGTATTCCTCCAACACCGCAAGGACACGCAATGTTTCCTCCATCACTTCTATACCGATGCCGTCACCCGCAATGACCGCAATATCAAAGCTCGCCATATGTACTTCCTCCTTCAAACTTAGAATGCCAGACTCGAACTTTCTAACTAATCATATCACATTATTTAATATATTAGCATTATTTAAAAGTTTAACAGAAATGGATTCACGTAAAAAAACACCTTGCGCAAAGGTGTTTTTTCATAGTTAAATATATTATTTTTTCATATAACAATTATCCTTATCTATTCTTCTAACTCTTCATTCTCCGGCTCCTTCAGCAGTGTACGGGAGTAGACAAGTCCGACGATTCCCACGACGATGAACAGAATCGCACGGATCATGATGGAAATCGACGCGAGATCGACAAAAAACAGTTTCAAGATACATAGCCCGATCAAGGCGACGCCAAGCACTTTCACTGGCCGCCACTCCATTTTCCGTCCGATGCTGATCGACAGGAACGCGAAGGCAAAAAGCAGGAATGTGTGGATGAGCAAGACAAATTCCCGTTCCCAGTCATACGTTTCCACAAAGGCGAAATACCATTTATTCAAAAACAGGAAATAGAGGATCTGCATGGCGACCGCCAAGCCGGAGACCTTCAGCTTCAACGCGTCCCGTTTCATATAGAAAGTGTCCTTCAAAATCGCCCGGATCATCTCCGTCAGAAGGAAGACATACAAGATTTGTACAGCCAGGTTGAATAAAAATCCACTGTCATCAATCGAATTCGACAGCTCCATCGATAGGAGAAAAAGACCAATCATCAAAAATCCGAAAACCGCCGCATGTGTCAAATAAAGCCCATGTTTCCATCTATGGAAGCCATACATCGCCACCAACACGCAGATGAAGACGAGATACTGAATATGCGTAGCTGTCGCAAAGGAGAATGGATTTCTTTCCAACCACCAATTCGTCACCTGGTAAAGATAAAAGAGGAAGACCACCTGACCCGCGACCAGGCTCTGGTCCAACCGTTTCACTTTTCCATGCAGGAAAACTGGTGGGAACCGATAGAGCGAAAAATAGATCCAAAGCAGAGTCCCTAGGAAGACAAGCCAGACAGCATGCTCCAAGGAGAAGAATTCAGGCAATCGCAACGTCCCTACAATGATCAACGCGACCCAGCCATAGACGATCGACCCTGTTACAATCGTCCGCAACGTACGGAACCGCAGCCCGACCCAAATGCCGAGCGCCCCGTTGAGCAAGAGCAACAACAAGCGAACCGGGTATTGCTCCATACGGAAAGACAGGAGGAAGGCACTCACTGCGAATACCGCAACGGCCGATAACACGCCCTGCAACAAACTGTCTTTTTTCCAATACATCAGGCAAACCAATATGATATACAACAACGCCAGCAGCCCATAGACGACCATTTCCTCGGAATGTGCCAGCAGTTTGATCCAACCGATGGAAAAAACGAAGTTCGTATAAAGAAGTGCCTCTGTAAAGACGTGCCGGGCGACTCTACCCCGGACGTAAAAGAATAAGAGAGCCAAATGTTGAATTAAAACCGTACCAACGAGAATCGTTTCATCCCCATAGGTTCCATCCAAGATGCCGTAGATCAAAAGCGTCATATGGAACAGCAGGAAAGTCACGTAAAACGTATACTTATGCTTCTGACTGAGCGAAACGTAAAAAAGCGACAGGAACAACAATAGGATATAGAGACAAAACTGGACGGCAGTTGCCCCCTCCCCCTCTAGCAGGAACGGCAACAGGAAACCGGCAATCGCCGAGAAAATCGTCAACGTCTCCGACCGCATCTTCTGTGACAGCCACAAACCGCCAACAATATAGGCGACCCCTACTACAAATGCGACAGCGAACGAGAAATAGCCATATAGATGATGTGCGGCAAACGTCGTCAAGATGCCGAGCGCTAGAAAACCGCCCAGCAGCGTCAAGCCGAACCCCTTTTTCCCGTTCCGAATAAACCGCATCCCCAAGTAATACAAGAGACCCGTTCCACCATACCCGAGCGCTATACGCACCGGATTGGTGATCACCCCGTAGTCCATGCCCACTTTCAATCCCCACAATAAGCCGAGCAAGAGGATGAACATGAAAACCCGCGGCAGCCAAATGCCGAGCGCCCGTTCCAAGTTGAATTCCGATTGCGGCTTTAACTCAGGTTGCGGCTGAGTTTGTTGCTTAGGCATGTCCGGATCGGTGGCTTCCTTCGGACGGAGCGGACGGAAGCCTACTTTTGGAATACTTGGTTTCGGTGTTTCCACAGGACGCGGTAGTGGCCCTTGACGTTGGGGCACTTCAGTTTCCCGCCTTCGGAGTTCAGCCACCTCCCTTCTGAGCGATTCCACTTCCGTTTCCAGATGAGACACCCGTTGCAAAACCGACTCCAAATCGTCCCTCATGGCTACTCCTCCTTTTTTTCACTCGATTGTAACACAATATTCCAGATGTCCCGTAATCATGTTGTAAATGAAAAACCGCTAGGCGGAGTGCATTGAGAAGAAGTTCTTGCCTGTTGAAAGAGGGCCTTCTACCCTTATTTATGGTTGCCGATCTGATGTGTGATTTCAGCCAATGCAAACGGACCATTTTCTTGAGTAAACTCCTCTTCCAATTGGATATATATGGTATAGTTGTTTGAATATTAAATACAGATAAATTCTATTAAGACCGTAAACAACAAATAATCAGTAATACAGCAATTACTACTATTCTGAATAAAAACTGGAGGAGAGTTAGTATGAAAGAAAGAAAGCAGCGGCCTCTAATACAAGCGATAATACTCATTTACATAATATGCTTTCTGTTTAGGGCAATTGAATACATGTTCATTCGTACGGATCAAAGCATTTTCGGCGAGGCGTTCATACACAAATTGGCCGGTATTCTTATTCTTGTGTTGGCAATAAGACATTTCTCATTCAAGTGGTCTGAGGTAGGTTTTACAATCAAATCAGCATGGAAAAATGTATTATATGGACTGCTGCTGGGTACTTCGATGTTCATTATCGCCTATGGAGTCGAGTACTTCATACAACTTGCTGGAGACAAAAAACCTACTTTACAGTTATATGTGACAAGCTATGCTATTGATGGGAATCTAGGTAATCAAACCGGCCTTTTATTTGTTTCTTTTTGTATTATCGGAAACATTATTAATGTCGTTATGGAAGAAGGAATATTTCGTGGCCTGTTCATCAAGCTTGCGGAAATGAAATATTCATTTATTAAAGCGGTCCTTATATCTTCTATTCTCTTTGGATTCTGGCATATAGCAGCACCTGTACGAAATCTGTTGGACGGAGAAATAAGCGCTAACGGAGCTGTGATGTATGCACTTATGCTTATATTAACAACGGGAATCACAGGAGCAAAATTCTGTTTACTAACTAAAATTACTGGTTCACTTTGGATGCCTATGGCTGACCATTTCCTCAATAACACCATCATCAATCTATTACATATTGTGACTATCTCTGGAGCAGACGAATTACAAGTGATGCGCATTTCAATTGCTCAGGCAGTATCGTTTCTAATTGTCCTTTTTATCTATTGGAAAAGCGGAGCGCATCATAAGCATACATTTCGTGCGCCCACAGAGGGAGATACTTTATGAGAAAATTTAACCTTATATTCATTATCTCTATAATTCATAACTTTTGGTTTTAGCCAACATTCCAATATTGACATTAATATAACATAGGAAAATCTGAAAATTACTTTAGACAATTAGAGGAAATAGAAACAACAGCATCAGTATTGATGGTAAGAAATATGTGAAGTTTAGACTGATGGTTAAAGGAAACCCAACAGAAGAGGAAGCAATCGTCTTGCTCCGGCAGACCCCCCTCGCCTCCATCCATCCCAATAAAAAAGAGCAACTGTCTGCCCACACAGTCACTCTCTCACGCCAACAGTCGCAAAGCCAATCCTCGCCACAACCCACTCTGCAACGGGGGGCGCTCTTCGGTTCCTCTCGTCCGTTGAAAGTAGGTCTGCAAACTCCCTTCATACTCCTTCCGCAAGTGCGGAAGCTGTGCAAAATGGCCGGGTTGTACGAAATGTGGTTTCCATGAAAACAGCGAGATCCCACCTTCATTCATCACCGTGGCGACAAATTGGGAACAGAAAAACGCGTTCTCCCGCCGGATCTCTTTCTTCATCGCTACAGCAAATAAGCCGATGAAATTATAGCGGTATTGTTCCGGGTTCTCCTCGAACTGACCGATTGCCCTACGCATCTTCTCATATTCCGCCAGAGACACCGTACAGCTAAACACCGCACATTGCGCCTGCCCCAAAATGCCGGTGGTCGCATCTTCCTTTACAAAGCCCCCGATGAACGGATTATGTCGCCGCTTCCGTCCGAAGCTGTACATGTCGCGCAGCTCCGCATCGAACGCGATCGACACATGATTCAACCGATCCTTCGTATACAAGGCTATCGACTTGGATAACAGTGTCCCTGTATCGGTCAGCACTATATAAATCCTCTTTTCCATTACGTCCACCCTCTGCCTATCTCTATACTCCCAGTATGCTCGGTTCGACAATCAATCGGAACCGACCGTGGTTGGAAAAAGACTAAGACCTAGGATGTAGACGGCAAGTATGGAATGATTTCGACTCTCTATATAATGATACGTTTCAAACGGAGAAACGTTTCATAGTCTACTAATTAACTCCAAGTTCGAGATTCCAACTAGAGAAAAAATATTTGATTCCCAAGTGTATCCCTTTGCTCTACCCCCTTCTATATAGCGGATAACAGAACCGCTTGACTTGTCGGTTCACCTGACATGGAGGGGGAAATATACATGACCATCTATCTGGAAACTTACCAATCATTCGACAACGTACAAGAAATGGACGTCCACATCAGGCAACACACAACTGAACACTACCGGAAGATGACGGACACGGAACGGGATGTGCTTTCCTGCATCGCCCGCTACGCCTGCAAATACCCGGGAGCGGCGCATTTAAAAGTCGAAACGATCTGCAAAGAAATCAAAAAATCCGACGCCACCATCCGCCGGGCATTACGTAAATTGGAAAAATTAAAAATTATCAACAAGTTATCCACGATACGTAAAGTATCCAAAGGCTATGGCGCCAACATCCTCATCATTTTGCCGTTTGATGACAACTCGCAAATGACAAGTCGTTCAGAGGATGGAAACCCTTCAACCACAAGCTTCGAAGGTCAATTTTCAAAAAAGGAAACCGATCATTCCTTAAGCAAAAACAATAAATTATTACATAATACGTATTCCGAAGAGGGAAATGTGAGAGTTGTGGGTATTGTGGATAATGTGAATAATCTGGGGATAGAACAAACCCCAACCTACTATCAAAGATTCAAAGCTACCATCTTCAGCATGCTCGGGAACGATCAAAAAACCGTCAGCCAATTATACGGCGTCTACCGAAGTTTGAGTTACCGCGTCACCAAATCCTTCCCGCAATTCACTGAACTCTACGAGACACTTGGTTATCAGACGCTTATCATTACCTTACAAGCGATGAAACAAAAAAAGCTCCGCAACGTGGCGGGCTATTACGTAGGGATATTTGAGAAATTGTATGAGCGGGATCTGTTTGAGTTTTATCGAAATGGAGAATGAAACTACGTGAAAAAGCACCAGGCATTCTATAGCCTGGTGCAGTAGGGTGATATCCATGCGCCCGCGATGTTTCAATCTTGCATCGGGAATGCGACAATATTCATCAAATTCATGATACTCTAGACTCTTTAACTCGGATTGTAACCGGCTATCAACGATTCCGAAACTTCGGCTCTCTCTTTTCCAAAAACGCCGCGACCCCTTCTTTTTTGTCTTCGGTTTCGAAGCATTCGCCGAAGCGCTCAGCTTCGCGATTGTAGCCTTCGAAGTGTGTGCCGAAGAGACCGGTGTTCATGGCGTCCATGGCATGGTGGATGGCGATGCGGCTATTTTTCGCGATGGTTTCGGCCCATTGCATGCCCGCTTCGAACAGCTCATCGACTTCGACGACCCGGTCGATGATGCCTAACGCTTCCGCCTGTTCTGCGCGGATCCGTTCTCCTGATAATATGTAATACCGGGCTTTTCCGATTCCGATGAGTTTAGGCAGACGCTGCGTGCCGCCTGCTCCCGGGATGATACCCAGCGTGATTTCCGGAAATCCGTATTGGCTGTTGTTACTGCCGATCCGCATATGACAAGCTAACGCCAGTTCTAAGCCCCCACCTAGACAAGCCCCCTCGATTAGCGCGATGACCGGTTTTTTGAAAAATTCAATGCGGTTCATCAAGTGATGGCCTATATACGATACGCGGCTCGCTTCCGCTTTTGTTTCAATCTCGTTAAATTCCTTCAGTTCCGCCCCCGCCATGAAATGTCCATTGGCGCCGCGTAATAAGACCACTTTGACGTCATCCGCTTTTTCCACTTGATCGAGCGCAAAATTTAACGATGCCATCGTCGCATTGCTGATCGTATTGACCGGCGGATTTTCGATTGTCAAGATCGCCACTTCATTTTTGATTTCGATGTCTACAATATCTATTGTTTTCATGAAATTCTCCCCCCCTATACTCTCTCCACGATGACCGCGCCGCCGATGCCGCCCCCGACACATAACGTCGCGATGCCGCGATTTTTCTCAAAGTGTTCCAAACCGTTCAGCAAAGTGACGATCAGACGCAGGCCGGTCGCTCCGACAGGATGCCCCAACGCGATGGCGCCACCGAACGGATTCACTTTTTCTATATCGAGCTCCAACTGCTTCACGCATGCAAGCGCTTGTGCAGCAAAGGCCTCATTCAGTTCCACGAGGTCAATGTCCTCCATCGTTAAGCCTGCCTTTTCCAATACTTTCGGTACAGCATAAGCAGGCCCCAAGCCCATCCGTTTTGGATCAACCCCGACCGAAGCGTTCGCCACAATCCGGGCAATCGGCTTGACCCCTAGTTCCTCCGCTTTTTCCTTGGACATGATCAGCATAGCGGCAGCCCCGTCATTTAATCCGCACGCATTTCCAGGGGTGATCGTTCCATCCTTTTTAAAAGCTGCCCGCAAGGAGGATAGTGCTTCGAGGGATGTTCGTTCATTTGGCCCTTCGTCTTCTTTTAATGTCACGGTTTCCCTGCGCTTTGTTGCCGTAACGGGGACAATTTCCCTTTCGAAGATTCCGTCTCGCTGCGCTTGCAATGCCCGTTCATGGCTGCGGAGTGCAAAGGCGTCTTGCTCTTCCCGTGTAATGCCATGTTCTTCCGCCACCACTTCCGCCGTTTCGCCCATCGTCATATCGACAAACGGGTCATGGAGCATTTCCACAATCTTATCGGTCACTTGATGGTGCCCTAACCGATAACCAGACCGGGTCCCTTTTAATAAATGTGGGATTTGGCTCATATTTTCAGTGCCGACGACGAGAACCGTTTCCGCATCTCCTGATTTGATGGCCTGGATACCGTTCACCAAAGCCTGCATGCCGGAAGCACAGTTTTGGCCAACGGTATGGGCCGAAATTTTTTCGGGAAGCCCTAATTCCAACGCGGCAATTCTACCGACATTTGAGAATGCGGACGATTGATCTACATTTCCGACGATGATTTCGTCAATTACATCGGGAGATACATTGCTTTCTTCCACAACCGCTTTCATTACTGTTTTGGCCAGTTCTTTGGCGGAGACATTTTCATACATTCCATTAAATGTGCCGATCGCTGTTCTTTTGGCACTGACAATGACTACATCTTTCATTTCTCTAACCCCCTCTTTCAGGCTTTCACCAATTCCGTTTTTAATATTTTCCCACTTAATGTTTTCGGCATTTCATCGAGAACATAGAATTTCTTCGGAATTTTATAAGGAGCCAAGTTGGTTCTGCAAAACTTTGTAACCTCATCGAAATCAACGGATGCCTTGTCTATCGAACCTTTCAATGTCACATAGGCTACGACTTGTTCCCCTTTAACCTCGTCCGGTTCTCCCACAACGCCCACTTCAAGGAAACTGCCGTATTGATAAAGAACTTCCTCAACTTCACGGGGATAGATTTTCAAACCGCCTTGGATGATCATATCTTTTTTCCGATCGACGATATAAAAATAACCGTCCTCGTCCTGATAACCAACATCTCCCGTGTGGAACCATCCTCCACGCATCGCCTCTTTTGTCGCTTCCGGCTGGTTCCAATACCCTTTCATGACATTCGGACCTTGGACAACGACTTCCCCGACTTCACCAACGGGCACTTCCTGATCATTTTCATCAAAGATTTTGACCGTCACACCTTCGATTGCGGGCCCGATCGATCCGTGCTTGATCGGGCCGTCTGGACCGTGATTGCTAACGACCGGCGAACATTCGGACAAGCCATAGCCTTCCAAGATGTCAAATCCGAATAATTCTTTCCAACGTTTATGGACCGACACTGGCATGGATGCTGCACCCGTGAAGGCAATCCGTAATTTGAGTTGATAGTTCTCGATGTTCGGGTCATTCAATAGCATCGAATACATCGTCGGCGGACCAAAAAAATACGTGATTTGCTCCTTTTCCATTGTGTCCAATACAACTTGTGGGTTAAATTTCTCAAGGATGTAGCAGGCCGCGTTCGAAAGAATCATCGTATTCAAGCAGTTCGTTTGTGCCGCTGCATGATAAAGAGGCGCGACGATCAATCCAATATCATCAGGATTACACTTCAGCCGTTTACTGTAAGCCTTTGCATTTCCGGCGAGCCCATCATGCGTCAACATAGCTCCTTTCGGATGACCTGTCGTCCCGGATGTATAAAGGATTTGACAGACAGCATCGTCATCTTCAATCTGCGCCTGGTACTCTCCTGACTGTCCGGAAAGCTGTCTATCAAAATTCAATTCTTCGGATTCATCATCGAGCACTACTATTTTCTTAACTACTTTCGAATACTTTTTCACTGTTTCAATATTGTTTTCAGCCGATTGTTCACAAACATAGACGACAGGTTGACAATCTTCCACTATAAAACTCATCTCACTCGGAGTATATAAAGGATTGATCGGCACAATGATGGCACCGATTTTCATGGCCGCATAATAACAATAGATAAATTCGAAACGGTTCCCAATCTGAATGAGGATTCGTTCACCTTTTTCGACCCCAAATGACACGAATGCGTTTGCGGTCTGATTGATCTTCTGTTCTAATTCTGCATATGTAATTTTTGAATACTGATTTTTTAAAGCAATTTTATTAGGACTGGAAACAGAAAACTTCGTAATCTCATTCATTACGTTCATTATGAGTCCTCCGATCGATTTTAATGAATCATATTTCAAAAAATCATACCAAAATCTAAGTTGACTAGTTTACCCCTTTGTTTTACAATATTTATCAAGTGAATTTATATTCATAATTTTATTGAAAAACAATATAATTGTCAAAATATTAGCCTCATTTAGCTGTATTTATAACTTTAACTGAACACAACGTCAATTCAACTAGTTTAAATTGGAGTGAAAGCGAATGAAAAAAAACGACAAATATTATGCTATTCTAGATGCCGCTAAAAAAGTTTTTGCGCAGGAAGGTTATCACGGCTCCTCCATATCCAAAATAGCGAAAGAAGCTGACATTGGCGATGGAACTGTCTATTTATATTTTAAGAATAAAGAAGACATCCTTATCCAATTATTTGATACTGCTATTTACCACGTTCTTAGCCCGAAAGCGGAAAGCCTGATTGAACAAGTCCAAGATCCGCGAATTATGCTCTATGAATTAATCCGCAACCACTTTGATTTTTTCGGAAAAGATTATGACATCGCGAAAGTCATTCAGGTCGAATCACGCCAACCGACCGAATCTTCGAGAAGTGTTGTTAAAAAAGGAACAAAACGCTATTTTCAATTATTGAGAAAGATTATAGAACAAGGGCAAGAGGAAGGTCTGTTCCGAACGGATGTATCGACCTCTTCCTTGCAAAAATTAATCTTCGGCACATTGGATGAATTCGTAACTGCCTGGGTTCTATCTGAACATGACTATCCATTAATGCGCAAAGTAGAGGATGCCTATAAATTGCTATTGCAATCCATCTATAACTTTTCTAGCTACGAAAGAGAGCAATGGCTAGTATCCTCCAGGAAAAATTGACTAACAGAAGCAGCGGCGAACATGCTGCTTCTTTTACTTATCATCCCGTTATTTTTGCATTCGCTTCTGCATATTCGTAAAAGCCTTTCCCTGTCTTCAGACCAAGATGCCCTTTTCTGACCAGCTCCTTGAGGAACTCCCCTGGTTTATACGCCTCGTTCCCGGTTTCAGCATAGACATGTTCCATAAAGTACAGCAGCGTATCCAGGCCGATATAATCGGATAACTCCAACGGCCCCATCGGATGACCCATCGCTTTCTTCAACGCCGTATCAATATCCTCTTTCGTTGAGATCCCTTGCTCATACGAAAGCATCGCTTCATTTAGCATAGGCGTGATGATACGGTTTACGATGAAACCAGGAACATCCTTTGCCAACACCACGTTCTTTTCTAAACTCTCGATAAAAGCTGTTGCGATCTCAACAACTTCCTTTGAAGAACATTCTCCTTGTATCAATTCCACGACCGGCATCACGGGAGCCGGATTAAAAAAATGCGTGCCGACCACTCGCTCTTTGTTCTTACAATCATGTGCAATGTCTGTTATCGAAATGCCTGACGTATTGGAAGCCAGAATCGTATCAGAAGAAACGATGTCTTCCAATCGGCTGAATAGCGCACGCTTGACAGTTAACCGTTCCGCAACAGCCTCGATGACGAAATCCGCATCCTTTAGATCTTCCAACCGTTCCCCAATCATCAGACGTTCTTCCAATAGAGGGAGCTCCTCTTGCTGATTTCTTTTTTCTGCCCATTTTTTCGCGCGCTTCACTATATTGGAAGCCGCTAGTTTTAATTGGCTCTCATTGACATCAAACAAGATGACAGAGTAGCCGGATTGAATGCATACTTGGGCTATGCCGCTTCCCATCGCGCCTGCGCCTACTACGGCGACTTGGTTGATTTTTTCATTGATCATATTCATAACGACCTCCGGAATTGTGAATTTTCATGATGCCATATGCTTATCCACGAAAGACTTCCTTCGCAATGACCATTCGCTGAATCTCGCTCGTTCCTTCATAAATCCGATTGACTCGCGAATCACGAAGCATTCGTTCGATCGGAAAATCCATCGTATATCCGTAGCCACCAAATACTTGAAGCGATTCATTGATAATGGCATCCGCTTTTTCCGAAGCATACGCCTTCACGATGGAACCTTCCAAGTTGAACGGTTTCCCCGCTTCCATTAGGCGTATGGTACTTTCCAGCATGGATTCAATGGCAAAAAGCTCCATTTTCATCTCCGCAATTTTGTTTTGGATCGTTTGAAAGCTCGCAATCGACTTTCCAAACTGTTGTCTTTCTTTGGCATAGGTAACCGCCATTTCAAAGGACCCTTTGGCCAAACCGAGCGATTGGGCGGCAATCGACAACCGACCATTCTGCATGACTCTCATCGCATATTTGAAGGCTTCTCCCACTTCTCCGAGAACCTGGGAGTCAGGGACACGAACGTTATCCAAAATGACATCACTTGTTTCAGAACCGCGGATTCCCAATTTTCTCTCCACTTTTCCGATGGATAAGCCCTCTGCCCCTTTTTCTACGATAAACGCAGTGATTCCGCCGCGGGCTCCTTTTTCCATATCGGTTTTGGCAAACACGATGAACACATCCGCGGAAGGCGCGTTGGTAATAAAACATTTGCTTCCATTAATGATCCAACTGTCCCCATCCCTCGTAGCCACCGTCCGGATTCCTGCCGCATCCGACCCGGCCCCCGGTTCGGTTAAAGCGAAGGCCCCCAGATACCTCCCTTGGGCAAGCGGCGTGAGATACTTCCTTTTCTGTTCGTCCGTCCCTGCCACAAAAATGGTATTGGATGCAATCGTGGTGTGCGCCCCGATAATCGCCGGAATCGAGCCTTCGATTTTTGCAAGCTCCTCCACCATCACATAATACGCTCTCCATCCGAACCCACTGCCTCCGTACTCTTCTGGAAACGGAACGCCGAACATTCCCATTTCTTTCATTTCTTCCATAAGATCCGAAGGGACTTTATGATTTTCATCAATGGAGGCTGCCACAGGCGCGATTTTCTCCTGTGCAAACCCTCGTATCGTACTGGAGAATATATCCATTTCCTCTTGAGCTTCTTTCTCTAGTACCGCCATGTTCCTCAGCCCCTTATACAGTGATTTTCCCAAGTTCATGCTTCACAATTTTGCCAACCGAGTTCTTAGGTAAGGCATCCAGAAAATGAATTTTGACAGGACATTTATAATTCGCCATTTTTTCTTTACAGTAGTTAATAATCACTTCTTCCGTCAAATGATCGTCCTCTTGGACGCTGACATAGGCCACCACTTCTTCCCCGTATTTCTCATCAGGGACACCGACGACGGCTGCCTCTCTAATAGAAGAAATTTCATATAGGACTTCCTCAATCTGTTTCGGGTAAATATTGATGCCGCCACGTATGATGATGTCCTTTGTTCTTCCGACAATATAGAAATAGCCATCTTCATCTTGGTATCCAATATCCCCGGTATATAGCCAGCCAACACGAATCGCCTCATCCGTCGCCTCCGGATCATTCAGATAACCCGCCATGACAACATCCCCCTTGACGATCAATTCCCCACGCTCCCCCCGAGGAGCTTCCTTCCCTCCCTCGTCGACCACTTTTACTTGCTGACCTGGAAGCGGGATGCCAATCGAGCCGATTTTTTGTGTGCCACGCAAAGGATTGGACGTTGAGCAGGCTGCAGCTTCTGATAAACCCCACGCCTCTAAAAATTGGAATGGGTAAAGTTTCTGGAATCTATGAAACTCGCTCTCCGTCAGAGGAGCTCCCCCACATAAGCCAAACTTCAATGAGCTGATATCATATTTCCCGATCTCCTCCGAGGATAGATCGGAAAGGATTTTATAGACTGTTGGCACCCCGACTGTATAGGTAGGCCGGAACCGCTCCACATTTCTTAAAAATTCTTCTGGATGGAAACGATTCGTCAACACAACACTCGCGCCAAGAAAAATCGGTGCGCTCAATGTGAAATGGATAGAGTTCACATGGAATAAAGGCAAGATCAAATACGAACGATCCGTTTCATCCAAATGAAGGCTTTCAATCACGCCGTGAATCATGCTGAATACGTTCTGGTGAGTCAATAACACACCCTTCGGCTTGCCGGTTGTCCCAGATGTATAAATGATGAGCGCTACCGTTTCCGAATCGATCTTCTGCGCAGGCATACCCGGATCCAAAAAAAGAGAAGAAAATGGAATTTCAATAGCATCCGGATTGTCCAGCATCACCGGATCCGGCTTCTCCTTCATCAGTTGGAGCGCCTTTCTCGCTTTTTCTTTGCAAGGGCCTTCATACACAAAGCATTTCGCTCCGGAATTCTCCAACTGATGTTTGATTTCATCAACCTGCAAGGCAGGGTTCATCGTTGTCACAGACACTCCCAGTCTCCAACAAGCGTATAGTGTCCACACAAACTCGATCCGGTTGGAAGCCTGGATGGCCAAGACATCCCCTTTTTCAAGATGAAGGAACTTTTTCATCCCTTTCGCCAACTGTCCGACCTTTCGATCGAGGTCTTCATACGAGAATGTTTTGTCCTTCTCGTATATTGCAATTTTTCGAGGATTTTTCCGTAATCCTTCCTGTAAAATGGTCGAAATCATACGTACACCTCCCAAACTCATGCCCCTCTATTTACCCAAATATAATTGTTTAATTTCCTCGTTTTGACGCAGTTCTTCCGATTTTCCTTCCAAGGCAATCCGGCCATTCTCCAACACATACGCATAATCGGAAATCTCCAATGCCATATGCGCATTTTGCTCAACTAAGAGGATAGAGGTCCCTTCCTTATTGATTTCACGGATAATCTCAAAGATCTCCCGCACAATAATCGGTGCAATCCCGAGGGACGGTTCATCCAGCAATAATACTTTGGGATTCCCCATGAGCGACCGGCCGATCGCAAGCATCTGCTGTTCCCCCCCACTCAAAGTGCCCGCCTTTTGCTGGAGCCGCTCTTTCAGGCGCGGAAAATAGGTGAACACCTTTTTCAAATTTTGCTCATCCGCATTCTTGTCTTTCGATTGATAGGCCCCGATTTTCAAATTCTCCTCAACGGTCAGCAAGGGAAATACGCGACGCCCTTCCGGACAATGGATGATCCCCTGTTTGACGATTTCATTGGAAGGCTTTCGTATGAACGAAGTTCCATTCCATTCGAATTGGCCTTGTTTCGGTTGGATCAAACGGGAAATGGTCTTCAATGTCGTTGATTTGCCGGCTCCGTTTGCGCCAATCAATGAGACAATCGCCCCTTTCTCCACTTGGATGGAGATGCCTTTCAACGCATGCACTTTGCCATAATACGTATGGATATCAGTTAGCTTCAACAAGAGGTTCCACCTCCCCTAAATAAGCTTCAATGACGACCGGATCGTTTTGAACGTCCTGCGGCAACCCTTCCGCAATTTTTTGACCGAAATTGACAACAGTCAAGTAATCCGACACTTTCATCACTAGTGACATATCGTGCTCGATCAATAAAACGGTATACCCCATCTCCTCTTTCAGACGGATGATCAAGTCGCTGATTTGCTCCGTCTCCACCGGGTTCATGCCCGCAACCGGTTCATCGAGCAGCAACAGTTTCGGTTCCGCCATCATAGCGCGGCCGATATCGACCATTTTCTGATAACCAAAAGAGAGGTCGGATACCTGTTCATGGGCGAGTTCCGTAATACCAAGCATTTCCATTACCTCATAGGCTTTGTCCTTCGCTTCCTGTTCCACTTTCCGTACAGATGGCGCATGGACTGCAATGGAGAAAATATTACGTTTCATCAAAGGATGCAGACCGGTCAACAGGTTTTCCAACACAGTCATCTCCGCGAATAACTCAACATTTTGAAAACTCCGGGCAATCCCTTGCCGCACAACCTCATGCGGTTTCGCTTTCAGTAAATCCTTGTCATCGAATAGGATGCGGCCGCCTGTTGGCGTGTAGAAACGGCTGATGCAGTTGAACACCGTCGTCTTCCCTGCCCCATTCGGCCCGATGATGGAATAAATGCTGCCTTCCGGTACGGTGAATGACAGACGATCAACAGCCGTCAACCCAGCAAATTGGACCGTCACATTTTCAAAGGTTAACATCTCTCGCCACTCCTTTCACAGTTCCGGAAGCAGATGCAGGTTCACTTGGCTCCTGTTCCACTTGTGGTTTTTTCGCAAAATCAAAGAGGGATACAATCCCTTTCGGACGGAAAAACAGCACGAGCACCACCGCCAACCCGATGACAATATTGGTGATCCCGACAAACGCATTAGTGAAATGCGGGATGATCGTGAAGAGCACCGCACCGATGATGGCGCCCGGAATCGAAGCCATCCCACCGACCACGATCATGGCGAGTAACATGAGCGATGTCACGATGCTGAAATCATCCGGACTGACGAAACCGATCCAATACGCATATAAACCGCCCGCGATGCCTGTGAAAAACGCACTGATGACAAACATCATCGTTTTATAGAACGCGATATGGATACCATTCGCCTGCGCCGCCACTTCACTGTCCCGAATGGCAACAAACGCCCGGCCCATTCCGCTTTTCACAATATTGCCCATGATCCAAACGATGAGCAGGGTGATGAGAACGACGACATAGAAGAACTGGATATCCGACGAAAGGAAGGCCGGCCGGGCAACCGAGAGGCCTGAATAGCCGTTCGTCACAGAGTCCCAATTCAAGACAATCTGCGGAACGGAAAGCCCGAACCCGAGCGTCGCCACCGCCAGAAAATGGCCGCTCAACCGGACGGCCGGCAAGCCGATCACCAAACCGATCACACCCGTCACCACTCCAGCAAGTGGGAGCAACAACCAAATCGGCAAGTTATATTTTCCTGCTAAAATAGCAACCGTATATCCTCCAATTACGAGGAACGCCGCATTTCCGACGGAGATCTGTCCACCAAAACCGACCAGCAGGTTCAGGGCCATCGCCGCGATGACATAGACACAGGCCAGGACGAAGAGTGTCATGAAGTAACCCGAATTCCCGACCAGCATAGGAAATGCCAGGGCGAATAGGATTAACAAGCCGATCCATGCTTTTTTATTCCCAAGAAGTTGTTTCATAGTCCATCACACCTTCTTCACCATTTTTTCACCGCCGAATATGCCTTGTGGACGAATGTAAAGCACGACCACAATCAACAGGAATGTATAGACCATCTTCATTTCCGGTGAGCCGTAGTAGCTGACCAGATTTTCAAACACCCCGACAATCAACCCGCCGATCAAAGCACCCGGCAAACTGACGAACCCGCCTAGCACCGCGGCCGCAAACGCCATGACCAACACCGTGAACATCATATTGATATTCAGGAACGTGATCGGCGCAGTCATCATGCCGGCCACTCCGCCAAGGATGGCGCCGATCGCCCAGATGGACAGAAAGACCGTCGACACTTTCACTCCCATCAGTTCCGCTGCGGTAATATCCTGCGACGAGGCACGCATCGCGAGCCCCACTTTGCTATATTTGAAGAAAAAGAAGAATAGGAGCATCAAAACAGCAGTCAATCCAACTACAAACAGCTCATTCGGCGTCACAAACACCGAACCGATCTGAAAAGGAGCCCCTTGTATCGCTTCCGGATAACTCGTCGGATGATGACCCCATATTAATCCAGCAATCCCATTCAAGATCAAAAACAACCCAAGCGTCATCACCATCTGGAAAATATGGGACTGGTTCTGAATCCGCTTCATGAACACCTGGTAGATGACAATCCCGAGTATCGCAGCAAAGGCGAGTGCCAGGAAAAAGGAGACAAGGTACGGCATATTCAGGCTGGAGAGAAACAGGAAACTGACAAACGTCGTGATCATCGCCATTTCCCCTTGCGCAAAGTTCACTACACCGGTCGTCTTATAAATGAGTACCATCCCTAACCCGGCCAGACCATACACGCAGCCGAAGATCAATCCACTGATAATAATTTGCATGTCGCTTCCCACCTTTTCGTTTCAGTTGTCGAATTGGGATAAAAAGAAGAAGAGGCATGTCACCTTTTCTTCTTTTCACCTTCCCTTATTCCGAAGTGACCTCGCCCGTTTTCGGATCGACCGTCATAATGACCGAAGTGGATTCGATTTTCCCATCTTTCGCTTCCGTCATATACAGCGACGTGACGCCATAGTGATTGTCCTCCGAAAATGAAATCCCTGCGTAAATGGAATCTTGCCAGTTATCGAATGTGTAGAACGTTTCCAAGAAGCTCGGCCAATCCAAATTGTCCCCGGCCCGCTTCAAGCCCTCGACGAACACTTCCGCACTTCCCCAACCCGATTGGCTCACGCCGATCAACGGCTCTTTCGGATAATCTGCACCAAAACGTTCGACAAATAATTTCAAGCTCTCACTGTCATCATCCCCGCCCGGAATCGGGATCGTGGCTGCTGAAATGGTGCCATTCCAGACGTCCTCGCCGGCCAGTTCGAAAAGATTGGTATCGTTCCCTCCTACGGATGTGACGACATAGGCAATATCATCCGCACCGATCCGATGCAATGCTTTTTTCAAATTGGCTGCCGGATTGGGCGTACTGAGGACGATGACTGCATCCGGTTTCGCTTTTTGGATTTTTTGCGCTTGTGAACTGAACTCCACGTCCGTTTGCAAGAAATTCACTTCTTCTACAATTTCAACATCCGGATAGTTTCCGATCGCTTCTTTGATCGCTTCCAACCCCTCTTTTCCTAGCTCATCGTTCTGATAAGCGATCGCAATCGTTTTCGCATCCGCTTGGTTCACCGCATAGTCCAGAAGCAATCTCGCTTCAATGGAATAGTTGATGACACTAATCCCCAAAACATTAGGAACTGGCGGATTCACCAATTGTCCGTTCCCGGTTCCCGCCATAATAACGGGTATTCCTGTCTTTTTGTAATAATCCAAGACTGCCAGGTTCGCACTGGACCCCGTATTTCCTACCATCGCAAACACTTTGTCCTGTTCCACAAGCCGTTTCACTGCTTGAACCGTTTTCGCCGGCTCCCCTTGGTTATCGTAGGCAATCAATTTCAATGTCCGGCCGTCGACTCCGCCATTTTCATTTACATATTTGAAATAGGATTCAATTGCTTTCCGGTTTGAATCGTAGATGGCTGTAGCCCCTGTTTGAGGTCCTACAAACCCGACCAGAATTTCGCTATCCGTCACACCTTGTGGAGAATCACTTTTTCCTTCGGTTGTGCCGGAACTGCCGTTAGAGCCAGCAGCACTACTAGAAGTCCCTTCCGTTTGACCACCACAGGCTGCCAACAGCAGCATGAGCAACAAACATAGAATTCCTTTAATTCCGTACATCTTCCGCTTAATTCTTTTGCCTTGATTGTTCATTTCATAATTCCTCCTTCAATTTTTTATTTAGATTTAGCTGTCTTTCTTCTATTCCTTATGAAGTTCCGTTTCTAATGTCATAGGAAAGACACCCCCTTAGATTTTCTGAATTACCATTCATAAAACACCATTTTCCATCTTTCGCAAATTCAATTAAACTACAAGTAAACGCTTACACTTATAGCAAATAGAAAAATCATTAAAATTCACTAGCACTTTCTATAACAAAAGACTTTTTGTAGAGAATGGTGAATATCATTCATTATAATAGGTTATTATTACCAATCAAGAGAGTTGAATAAATAAAAACCCTTATTTACAGCTTATTTATTAGAATATATTAATATGAATCATTCATCATTTGTTACATATACTAGTTCAATAATTAAGTATTGTCAATAACTTCAGTCAATATCTTTATTTAATTTGAATACATCCTCATAAAAAGAACAGCAAAGTAGGTGTTTTATTGAAAAAAACATAACGGTAATAGCTCATCTCAATGGATTTCAATCTATACTTTTGCTCTGCTGAACAACTCCTCATAAGTGAACAGCAAAAAGCAGAGGAACAACCCGTTCCTCTGCCTCCAAGTCCTTTTATTCATTTCACCCTCCATACACCCTCATCGCATCCCGCATAAACAACGCCAGCCCTTCTCCGAACTGGTCGATGTTCTTAGTGAACCGTTCGTCAGCAACGTACATTTCCCCTAGCCCCTTGAATGCTTCCAAGGAATAGGAGCCGATTTTGTTCAAAAGCGTGTACCATTCGCCAATCGCTTCCTGGGCTTCGGTGGAGTCCGGCGGGAGATGGCGGAGATCCGCCAGTTTGAAATAGACGCGATTCATCTCGTCTTGCAACTCCTTGCCGAATTGGGCGACTTTTTGGTTGGATTCGTCGACAGCCCGGTCTCCCCATCGTTCCCGCGCTTCTTGTTCGTATGGGTTGTGGCTAAAATCAAATCCTATGAATTTCTCCTCATTAGTCATCGGTCTTTCTCCTTTCTCATGTTGTATCGTCTTTTCGATCGTCTCAATTATGGTGTCCAGTTGCTTGCGCTTGGTGATCAGCATGTCCCGCTGCAGTTCGAATGCTTCCCGCCGGTCGAAGGACGGACTGTCAAGCAGCTCCTTTATTTTCTTCAACGGGAAGCCGAGTTCCCGGAAAAACAGGATTTGCTGTAACTTCGCTAAATTCGCATCTGAATACAGCCGATACCCCGCTTCGGTCACATCATCCGGTACGAGCAGTCCGATTTCATCGTAATGATGCAGCGTCCGCACACTCACCCCCGTCAGCTCCGCAACTTCTTTCACTTTCATCCTCCCTGCACCCCCTTCTATCTTCACTATAAAACATCACGTAACGTGAGGGTCAAGAGATAAAAAAGAGATTCCTAACATAAAATACATTCCTGAGTGTAAAACATGTTTGACAGAAACCTCGCACTTCATTACACTGAGGTTGTAAAATACTTTTGACACCTCAGGGGGATGATCCGTGAAAAATTTGATCAAAGAATATCGGGAGCGTCAAGGACTGTCGCAAGGGAAGTTGGCGGATTTATGTGAGGTTAGCCGGCAAACGATCAATGCAATCGAGAATGACAAATACGACCCAAGTTTGCAGTTGGCATTTGATTTGGCCCGTATTTTGGATGTCCGGGTGGATGAATTATTTTTGGATGAAAGGAAGGGGAAACAATGAGCACAAAACGAATCGGCGGCATTATTTTCGGGACGGCCACGCTTGGTGTCATCATCTTCACCATCTATAAGCTTGTGGCAGGAAAAGAGATTGGGTTCAACGAAATCGGTTCGATCGGCGTGTTGCTGATGATGTACTTTTCAGCGATCACCTGGGGGACGAAAGAGGAGAAGGACGGAATCCTGCAAGAGGAAGAATTGGGGCAGCGGATTACCGAGAAAAGCGCAAAAATCAGTTATTTCGTTCTACTCGTCTTCATCCTGATTGCGGTAGCTGCGGATCAGTTTGTTAACGGGGCTTCGAATATTTTTCTTCTAATTATTCTAGGACTTGCCATGTGTACATTGCCTTTCGTCGAGTTTCTCATGGCGAGGAAGTATCAATGAAGCACTCTTACGATTCAAGAAAAAGTCTAAGAAGGGTCGGGAAATCTAATGTGGAGAAGTTATATTCAATCCGTCACAAGAGGGTATCATTTCAAAGAGCCTGCTGATCCATCCGACATACAGCAAATTCAAAAGGAACTCCACGTCGACTTACCTCAGGATTTACGTACGTTATTCAATGAAACCAACGGCGTGTTTGATGAATTCAACTGTCCACTTATCTGGTCTGTCGATCAAATCATAAAAGATAACTTGTTCTTCCGGAATTTTGAGGATTACAAAGATATCTATATGCCTTTTGACCATCTCCTCTTTTTCTCTGATACGGGGACCGGCGATTTGTTTGGTTACCCGATATTGAATGGACAAATTCAGAGAGGCGATATTTTCGTCTGGGACCACGAATCGGATAGCCGGACTTGGGTCGCTTCCTCATTGAAAGATTTTATTGAAGGGTGGACAAATGGCAGGATTTCCATCTAAAGGCCAGCGTAAAAAAACGGCATCCCTTAAGATGCCGTCACCGTCCGATGCTTTTCCCCTTTCAATAATTTATCAATCACCTGGAGCATGAAACGGATCCCTTTTTTATCGTAGCGGAAATGGTTGAAGCTGCCGATCACGTACGCATCCAATTGGGGATGATAAAACAGGAAAGACCCCGTTGATCCGGCGTTGCCCCAGACATTGTATTTCGCGGGCATCAGGAGAGGAACAGTTTTGATATTCATCACGCCGTACCCATAGTCGATGCCGACAAAAAACTTCGACCAATCGCTTTTCATCTTGGCCAGCGTATTGTCATTCACCAACTGATGATGGACCAACGCTTTCATGAAAAGAAGCAGATCTTGCGTAGTGGAAACGACGCCCCCTCCCGCATACAAGAGACTCAAACTCGTATGATCGGTAATATCCTCATTCCGCATATACAATCGGGCCACCGGAAGTTCCGTTTCCACGACAGCATCCGAGAATACGAGATAGGTTTGGGTCATGCCGAGCGGTTGGAAGATCATCGTCTGCAATGCTTTTCCGAGCGACATGCCGGTTGCCTTTTCCACAATCAACCCTAGGAGATGGTAGCCCGTGTCGGAGTAATGAAACCCCTCACCCGGCGGGAAATGGGGCACAAAATGCTGTTTGGCCCATTCGACCACTTCCCGGGGTGTCCACTTGCGGTCGGGCTCCTCCACTAAAATATCGATGATCGATTTCCCTTGTTTCGGCTGCTCTTCCACAAAATCATGCAGACCGGACGTATGGTTCAATAAATGCTTCACCCGGATGCCTTCGGAATAATCGATGCCTTTATACACATGAAGGTCCTTCATCAAATCGGCATCGATATACTTGGAAATCGGGTCCTCAAAGGACAGCAAGTTTCGCTCTTCCAACATGCCGACCAAAACAGCCGTGACCAGCTTACTGACACTCGCAATGTAGTAAGGTTGCCGGGGGTGATGGGTATCCTCACCTTCCGATACTTGCACATCAATTCCCGCCTTTTCCGAGTGTACAAGCAAAGTGGAATTGTGGATTTTCGGGTCCTTCTGCACTCTTTTCCTGAAAAAATGTTCGATGGAAGCTTCCACCTGTTTTCTCTTCATTTACTCATCTCCTGTTTTATAGTTGCCGCTCAATTTCTCTTCATTATATTTCTCTGATAGACTGCCATTCACCTCTATGACGAATATTTTTTATTCCTGGAACCTTCTCTCTATTCAGATCGTATATACAAGCAAAAGGAGGAATTGATATGCTATTAACAACTACTAATGTGTTGCAAGGAAAGACAATTGAGACGTATCATGGCATCGTGTCAGGGGAAGCGATCATGGGAGCTAACATCGTCCGGGATATTTTTGCATCGGTGACCGATATCGTGGGTGGAAGAAGTGCCGCCTATGAAGACAAGCTGGCGGAAGGCCGGAAAATTGCCATGGAGGAAATGGCCCAACGAGCGAGAACATTGGGAGCGAATGGGGTCATCGGAGTCGATCTGGATTTTGAAACAGTCCGGGAAGGTATGATGATGTGCATCGCAACAGGCACTGCGGTGACGTATCGGGATGGAGAGTGAGACGGAGGTCCTGATTCGGGAATAAAGAGACGGAACTGACGGATAAACTTGTGAACTTGACGGATATTCTGCTGTCCCAATCAAAAAAGCTATCCCCGCTGTCTTGGGGAATAGCTTTTTCGGCATACTTTAACTTGTGGTGATACCTTTCCAATGCGAGATGTCTTCTTCCAGCGGAATCTGCTCGGCCCTCGCCTTGTTTGCGGCGACGAAGAAGATAGCCACCAGCGCGATGGAGATGACGGTTGCGCCGATATACGCCACGTTCATCGGCAAACCGAATCCGATTTTCGCATTCAAGATATACGTAGTCGTCGCCATGAGCATGAACGTTCCTGGAATCAGTGCGACCCAGTAATTCTTCCCGGCAATGAAGAGATACATGGCCCCTACGAACAGCGCGATGACCGCAGTCGATTGGTTCGCCCAGGAGAAGTAGCGCCATAGGATATCAAAATCGATTTTCGTCAAAACAATCGAGATGACGAACATCGGAAGGGCAATCCATAGACGGCTGACCAACTTCACTTGTGACACTTTGAAGTAGTCGGCAATGATCATACGCGCACTGCGGAATGCCGTATCGCCAGAAGTGATCGGCAAGATGATGACACCGAGAATCGCCAATGTTCCGCCGACCGCTCCTAACATCATCGTGGAAGCTTCGCTGACAATCATCGCCGGACCGCCTGCTGCTAGTAGTTCATTCAACCCGACTGGACCGTTGAAGAGGCTCATGCCTGCTGCTGCCCAAATCATGGCAATGATCGCTTCCGCAATCATCATACCGTAGAAAATTTTACGTCCTTGGCCTTCTCTTTGCGTCGTGCGTGAAATGATCGGTGACTGCGTCGCGTGGAAACCGGACAATGCTCCACATGAAATCGTCAAGAATAATAACGGGAAGATCGGCAGTTTATCCGGGTGCAAGTTCGCAAGCGTCAATTCAGGAATATTGGCACCTGTCAAAACCATCCCGCCGCCAACTCCGACCGCACTAATGATGAGCAATGCACCGAAAATCGGGTAGAACCGGCCAATGATTTTATCGATCGGCAGCAAAGTCGCGAGAATATAGTAAATGAAGATGGCCGTTACAATGATGCCCATTGCCGCCCAGCCATTCATCAAGTTATAGAGCAAGCCGGCTGGCGCTGAAACGAAAACCGTTCCAACCAATACCAATAGAAGAATCGCAAATGCGTTGACGACGTGCTTCATGAATTTCCCTAGGAATTTCCCCGCCAGCTCCGGCAAATGGGCGCCACGGTTGCGGATGGAAATCATGCCTGTCAAATAATCATGTACCGCCCCGGCAAAAATCGCCCCGACTACGATCCAGATGAATGCGATCGGGCCATAGAGCGCCCCCATGATCGGACCGAAAATCGGACCCACCCCCGCGATGTTCAATAACTGAATTAATGAGTTCTTCGTTGTGCTCATCGGCACGTAGTCAACGCCGTCGCCACTCGTATAAGCAGGTGTGGCACGCTCCTCTTTAACGCCAAACATCTTCTCTACGAATTTGCCATACGTGAAATAGCCGACGATCAGCAAGACAACACCGAATAAAAATGTATACATGAATGCTCCCCCCTCTAAATGATAGCGCTTTCAATCTTTCATTTATTGTAAGAGAGAAGAGCGACGAAAAGACCATTTTCGCCGCAACATGTAGAAATGAGAGATTATCATGCAAAAGAGGCGGACTGACGTGCATTGGACCTTATATTTCCAATCGCTGGCGCAAGTCCTTCACATAATTCCGGCTGACGGACAGTTTTTCCGGGCGCCCTTCCAATTCCAGTTGATATGCCCCGTTGAACCAGGGCGTCAATCGGCTGACATAATTTAAATTGACCAAGTAGCTTTTATGAATGCGAAAAAAAGGAAACGAAGCGAGCCGATTCTCCAACTCTTTCAATGAGATCCGAACTTCATAATCTTGCTGTTCTGTAATGATTTTCGTCACCTTCTCTTCCCGGTACATATAGTAAATGTCCCGAATGAGAATATAGTCGATTTCCCCGTCCATCTCCACCGCCAGTTTCCCAAGTTGGCTTGTCACGTCTCCCGGCAACTGCGGGGCCAACCAATTTTCAACCCTCTCGATCGTCTGCTTCAACTGGTCTTCATCATACGGTTTCAATAAATAATCCACTGCGTTAATACGGAAGGCTTCTGCGGCGAATTGCGGATAGGCAGTCGCAAATGCGATGAGGGGCACTTTTTTTAATCCCTGAAGTGATTTCGCAACTTCCATGCCTCCCATCTTCGGCATTTCCACGTCCAAGAAGACGACATCCGGTTGCAACTGCAGCGTTTTCATAATGGCCGCTTCCCCCGACTCTGCCTCCCCCACCACTTGGATGGATGGGAACTGGCCGAGTAAAAAAGTCAATTCCTCCCGCGCATAGCGCTCATCATCGACGACCAATGTTCGAATTACGCGCATCAGCTAGCCACCTCCTTTTTCGGAATGATAAAGCATACGGTCGTCCCTTTGCCGCGATCGCTTTGGATTTGCAGGGCCGCCTGCTCGCCGAATGTCATGATGAGACGGCGATTGACGTTAAACAAGCCCATTCCGGTTCCCGTGGCAGAAGCGATTTGATTGGACCCCAAATCGGCCATTCGATCCGGCGGGATGCCTTGCCCATTGTCTTGCACGGCGATTTCAATTCCCTTGTCCCGGGTCCGCATCCTAATTTTCACGACGCTGTTTTTCTCCATGTTTTTAATGCCGTGCTTGATGGCATTTTCGACAATCGGCTGGAGTGTCAACGGCGGAATCATTTCATCCAAAATCCGCTGGTCTATATCGTAGCGAATGGTCAGTTTATCGACAAATCGGGCCTCTTCGATCTTGAGGTAGGCCTCAACATGCAGGAGCTCCTGTTCCAACGTCACCTGTTCTGCGGTTGTCCCCTCCAAGTTCTGCCGCAAGAAATACGATAGTGACGTCAGTAATTTGCGAGCTTGGTCTGGATCGGTCCGAATTAACGACACGATAATATTCATCGAGTTGAATAAAAAATGAGGACTGATCTGGGCTTGGAGCGTTTTGATTTCCGCATCTTTAGCCAATTGATGCAGCCGGTTCGCTTCGGCAATTTCAAGTTGATTGCTCAGGAGTGAACTGAGCCCTGAAATGAGCTCCACCGTCACATCGGTGATCGCCTTTTCGGATGGATAATACAATTTCAAGGTGCCGATCGTCTCTCCGCCTTGTTCGAGAGGCGCAATGACTGCCGCACCCAGCGGACAATCGGGTTGGATGCAATGAATGGCACCTTCATTCACAACGACAAGCTGCCCTTTCTGGAGCACTTCTTTCGTGATATCGGTTTGGATGGGGCTATTCGTTTGATGATGGTCACTGACTTCCCCGACATGCGCGAGGATTTCCGTTGTATTCGTCATCGCCACTGCGCTCGGCTTCAGTTCGCGGTATAAAATAGTACAAACCGCTTGGGCTGTCGTGTTACTCATGCCTTGCCGCAAATGTCCGAGGGTTTGGTCGGCGATGCGCAAGGTCTTTTGTGCTTGCAAAGCGGTCGCCTTTTCCTGATCGCTGATGACGTTGTAGACGATAAGGAGAAAGATCGCCGTTCCAATGCCGTTCGCCAAGATCATCGGGATGCCAATCGTGTCCACTAAGATGATCGCTTTCTCAAAAGGTTTAGATAGAAGGAGAATCAGGCCCATCTGGACAGCTTCCGCCATCGCCCCGATTCCAAAAGCGGTCAACGGCTTCACATGTTTCCCCTTTTGATAGAAGGCGCTGGCGATATACCCCGAGATGATGGTCGACAATCCACAGGAGATGGAAGTGAAACCGCCGAGCGACATCCGATGCAGTCCGGCAATCAACCCCGCGCCCACCCCCAGCTTATAGCCGCCCAACAGCCCAGCGACGACAACTCCGATGACACGTGAATTGGCGATCGCCTCGTCTGCTGCGAGTTCCATGGCCACGCTATTGAAATGCAGTGTTTCCGTGTTGAAGGCGACTCCGAAATACGTGCCAATAATACCGAAGAAACCGAAGAACAGGATGGCCGTCATTTCCTGCTTCCGGTTCAGCTTATCCTGATGCACCATATTCTTGAAAAAGTCCAATCGCGTCAAGATGAACGCCACCGCAACAATCATCCCGACGCGCTCCAACATGATGACCAGCAAATCCAGCATGGCGATCCCCCCTCTCCTGCCCGAAACTGGATGTGGATAAAGTATACTCCATGTTTGTTGCTGTCCGCATCTATCTTTCTAGGGAATAGAGATTCAAAAAGCCCCAACAATTATTGTTGAGGCGTTCCCTGATTGATTCAAATAAAACGTTGGAGAATTTCTTTCACCGTACCTTGCGTGCTCATTTGCACCCCTTCGCCCGCCCAACAGGACATCCATTCGGGCTTCCCTTGTTTTGCCGCTTCACTCCGTATGGTTTTCGTCAAATCATTTTGGTAGGGGTACGGGGCGATGACGGCATTTTCCATCTTACGGATGAACTCATTCTGAATGCCCCGCGCCATTTTTCCAGAGAAAGCCTTGGTCAATACAGTACTTCCTTCTTCTGCAGTCAAAATTGCTTCTTTATAAGCCGAATGGGCCCCGCTTTCTTCCGCGGCCAACAAGGCTGTCCCGATCTGCACGGCTTGCGCACCTTGCTGCAACGCCCACTCCATGCGCCCTTTATTCCCGATGCCGCCCGCTGCGATGACCGGAATCCCAATGGCTTCCACGATGGACGGGAGCAGCTCGTCCAATGGAATGAATTGCAGCTCCCCAGCAAAGGAGCCCCGGTGGCCGCCCGCTTCCTTGCCTTGTGCAACGACCGCATCCATCCCGGCCCGCTCGGCCAGCACCGCCTCTTCGACAGTCGTTGCCGTTCCGATCAGCAACATTCCGGCCTCTTTTAATTTCTGAATGGAAGCTGCGTCCGGCAAGCCGAAAGTGAATGAACAAATCGGTACGCCTTCTTCGATGATCACTTGAATTTGTGCGTCAAATTCAGATGTGGATAACGGCGTATCCCAAGATGTCATCCCCAATTGTTCACCGATCGGTTGCAGCGTTTCATAGGCTTTCTGCAATCGGGCTTCCTCCACTTCAACCGCCTCCGGCACAAACAAATTGACCGCAAATGGCCGATCCGTCCGCTCCTTCACTTGGCGAATGAAATCCCGAGTCTCCTCTGCGGATATATAACCTGCCCCGATTGAGCCGAGCACCCCGGCCTCGGCGGATGCCGCCACAAATCCAGGTGTCGTCACCCCAGCCATCGGCGCTTGGATGATCGGATGATGGATTCCCAATACCTCTGTCATTGTCATGTCGCTTCCCCCTATTTATTCGGAGACCGGCACGTACCCCGTCTTTTCTACAATGTCCTGCCCTTGCTCCGATACGATCCACTCCAAGAATGATTCGATATGCGGGTTATCACTTCCTGCCGTTACTGCGTAAAATTCATCGGTCAACGGGTACTCTCCCGAACGGATCGTTTCGACGGTCGGTTCCACGCCATCCACTTGCAGCAACCGGATGGCACTGTTCTTCACCATTTGAGTGGAATAATAGCGGAACGTATATCCGATTGCATTATTGTAGTTCTTATAGTCCGACACTTGGTCGATAATGGTGCCCATAAACGATGCAATGTCTTCCACCGGCGGGTCCATTATCGGAACATCCCCCATGAAATGCTGCAAGGCGGTCTGACTTCCGCTATCTTCCGGCCGTTGGAACGCACGAATCGATTTCCGCTTCCCGCCGACCTCTTTCCAGTTCGTGATCTGTCCCGAATAAATGCCTTTTAATTCATCCGTCGTCAAACTCTTCACCGGATTTCTCGCATTGACAAAGAAGACGAACGCCTCCCGGCCAATCGGTGTCAACTTCATGTCTTTGCCCATTTCCTCGGCTTTCGCCAATTGCGCTTTGGAAGGGCCAGACACGAAAATGATATCCGCCCGGCCGCTGAAAAGATTGTCATAGGCCTCCCCTGTACGATTGGACATCACTTCACTGTCGTATTGGTTGTACTCCTTTTCCGGATACACCGCCTGCGCGAAAGCGGAATAGATCGGATAAAGGGCAGTGGCGCCGTCCAAGATCGGAAGGTCATCTTCCAGTTTCAGGGTAGCCGGCTCGTCGAGTGAGACGGCTTTCGTACTTTCTTGGAAAGGTGCATAGTCATGTGTTGCTATGTATCCGTCTTGCACGACGGGACGTGTATAATGGTATATTCCTGGGATAGCTGCAACGACTGCCAACGCGATGGCACCTATCATAATGCGGTTCATAAGCTTTTTATGAATGGCCCTAGGAAAAAAGCTCATGACCATCAACGTCCCGACAATGAGATAAGCTACTATGATCAACGGTAGCAGGAACTTCATCCCCATCATGTAGACAACCACTCCGCCTACAAGGGCAATCGGCAACAGAAATGCCATGACCACGACAACATACACAATACTCCCGATTTTCCCCAAATCCATTCCCCCTTTCGATGAAGGACGCGGGAGAGAAGTCACGAGTTGCAAGGAAACTACCGGCGGGTGCAAGCAAACTGAGCTAGACTGCAAGCAAAGCTAACTTGAGTGCAAGCAAACAACCGGCGAATGCAACCAAACGCGGCTGCAGTGCAAGCAATACGTTTACTACTGCACCCGCGCCCCGCCGTTCACTCTAAAATATCGCAAACGCGCCCGACTTGGCCGTCTTCCAGCCGCACTTTAATGCCATGCGGATGAAAGCTGGAGTTGGTCAATAAATCCTTGACGACCCCTTCCGTTTTCATGCCGCTCCGCTGGTCTTTCTTCAATATGACCGCCACTTTCAAACCTGGTTTTACATCTGCACGATTTCGTCCATCCATTATTGGGAATCCCCCTCTCTTTTTGGAATGACCGTTATTCATGAGCACTTTCACGATCATCCTCCTTCCCTTAAGTGTAAACCGCCGATGCACCGGAGGCAATCTTCTGAGAATGAATGCTATACTTGAAGTATCACTTGATGGAGGGATGACATTATGAGATTAACTGTGTATCTGGCCGGGGAAATTCATTCATCATGGCGGGAGGAAGTGAAACAGAAAAGCGCCGCCTTGAATTTGCCGATTGACTTCGTCGGGCCGATGGAGGATCATGACCGTTCCGACAACATCGGGGAGGAAATCCTGGGGAAGCAGCCCAATGCGATTTTCAAAGACGCCGCAGCTTCCAACTTCAATAATTTACGGACCGAGCTCCTAATGAAGAAAGCGGACCTCGTCATCGCACTTTTCGGCGAAAAGTACAAGCAATGGAACACGGCTATGGATGCGAGCGCTGCTGTCGCACTCGGGAAGCCCTTGATCCTCATTCGCCCGGAAGCCCATCACCACGCACTGAAAGAACTCTCCCGCAAAGCGCATGCCACGCTGGAAAACGTCGACCAAGCGATCAAAGCGCTGCATTATATTTTTGAATAAAAACAATGAACCTTGCTGACAGAGTGGTCAGCGGGTTCTTTTTTGTTTACAAAACCTTTACATCTCATTCATACAGCCTCAATATTTGTCCGTTACCATTTGAGTTGTAAAGAAAATGAGTTGAGGGGGACAACAACAGATGAAGAAGACGTCAGTACTTGCAACACTTGGACTAGCATGCTCGATTTTCCTTGCTGCCTGCAGCGGAGGAGACGGAAATACATCCGCCAATACAACGCCAGAGGGCCAAAGCTTGAGCGGGAAAGTCACCGGCGACGGATCATCCACTGTCGCACCGATTATGGAAGCGATCGTGGAAGAGTACGCACAAGTGGAAAAAGACGTGCTCGTGTCTGTCGGCGTATCAGGTACCGGCGGCGGTTTTGAAAAGTTCATCGCAGGTGAAACAGATTTCTCCAACGCCTCCCGTCCGATCAAAGAGGAAGAGAAAGAAAAGCTGGTAGCCGCTGGAGTGGATTACTCGGAATTACCGATCGCGTACGATGGCTTGACTGTTGTCGTAAATAAAGAGAACAACTGGATTGACTCCTTGACGGTGGAAGACCTAGAAAAAATCTGGGTCGAAGACGGTACAACGAAAACATGGTCGGATATCAATCCAAGCTGGCCGGATGAAGAAATTGTCTTCTACTCACCAGGAACCGATTCCGGAACATACGACTACTTCAATGAAGTCGTGTTGAAAGACGGCGACCTTGTAAAAGCGGCTACACTGTCTGAAGACGACAACGTCCTCGTGACAGGAATCAAAGGCGATGCCAACGCCATCGGATTCTTCGGTTATGCGTACTATGAAGCAAACAAAGATTCCTTGAAAGCGGTCATGATCGATGGAGTCGAACCCAATTCTGAAACGATCGAGTCCGGCGAATATACGCCATTCTCCCGCCCACTTTTCGTCTACGTCAATAACGATGCTGTAAAAAATAAAAAAGAAGTGCGTAATTTTATGGAATTCGTCATCGACAATGCGGCTGAAATGGCCGAAGCAGTCGGCTACGTCCAACTGCCGGAAGAAGAATATAAAAAGACACGCGACGCATTGGATGCTATCAAATAAAGCGAAACTGCAATCCGTGGGGGTTCTTCATCCCCCACGGATTGTCGATTGAATCAACAAGGCTCTTCAATGGGCAGTCCTCGAAACATTATTGATGATCCTCACAACGTTCGGAACTAACTTCGAAACGTTTCAGGAAAACCTCACAACGCCCGAGTCACCTGTTTTATGAACACAAAGAAATCCGGCATAAAGGAGTGCTAGCGTTGACTGCTATACAACCTGTCGAAAAGACGAGGACCCGTGACCTCATTGCCGCGGCAAAAAAGAAGGAGACGTTCGGAAAACTCGTTCCACATCTCTTGCTGGCGGTGACGTGCGTTACGATCCTGGCGACGTTCGGTATTGTTTTCACCTTATTGAAAGAGACCTTCACGTTTTTCAGCCAAGTGAAAGTGACGGATTTCCTGTTCGGCACTGAGTGGGCCCCATTTTCCAATGCAGCGCCGGCTTTCGGCGTCTTGCCGCTCGTTGTCGGCACATTGAAAATCGCTATCGTGGCACTACTTGTCAGTGTCCCCGCCGGCCTGGCATGTGCCTTGTTCCTAAGTGAATACGCCTCGCCAAAAGTGAAGAAATTAATCAAACCTGTTATTGAATTGCTTGCGGGGATTCCAACGATCGTCTACGGATTTTTTGCCCTGACGTTCGTCACGCCTTGGTTGCAGTCCTTCATTCCCGCGTTGAAATTGTTTAATGCACTGAGTGCTGGAATCGTAGTCGGCATCATGATCCTGCCGATGATCGTCTCGCTGTCGGAAGATGCGTTATCTGCCGTACCCGCTTCCTTCCGAGAAGGTTCTTATGCGCTCGGGTCAACCAAATTTGAGACGGCCGTCAAAGTCGTCTTTCCGGCCGCCATTTCAGGAATTGCTGCCTCCGTCATCCTGGCCGCTTCCCGTGCCATCGGGGAAACGATGATCGTCTCTTTAGCAGCCGGATCGACACCCGCATTCAATCTGGACTTGACCGGTTCCATCCAGACAATGACTTCCTATATCGTCCAAGTGGCAACGGGGGATGCCGGATATGGCACAACGATTTACTATTCCATTTATGCGGTCGGCTTTACGTTGTTCCTCTTTACTTTTGCAATGAACCGGATCGCTTTATTCATCAAAACGAAGTTCAGGGAGGAGTATTGAAATGGTACGTGTTCTTCCATCGAAGACCAACCAGCGGCTTGCCAAAGATTCAGCCATGAAGTGGTTGTTCCGTATGGCCGCCTTCCTGTTGCTGGCCATTATCGTCTTCCTTTTTTACGGAATTGCCGCAGATGGCTTCGGGCGATTGAACCTCTCGTTCTTTACGAATTTCGGTTCCCGCTTCCCTGAAAAGGCTGGCATTAAAGCTGCGCTCGTCGGCACTTTGGCCCTCATGGCAGTCGTCATTCCGGTGTCTATGTTCTTAGGTCTCTGTTCCGCCATCTATCTCGAGGAATATGCTCCCAAGAACAGATGGACCGCCTTTATTGAAATGAACATCAGCAACCTCGCCGGCGTTCCGTCCGTCGTCTTCGGATTGCTCGGTTTAACCGTTTTCGTCCGCGCTTTTTCACTTGGTAACAGTATACTTGCTGCTGGATTGACGATGAGTCTGTTAATCTTGCCGATTATCATCGTCGCCTCGCAAGAAGCGATCCGTGCGGTTCCAGACACCTTGCGGGAAGCATCGTATGGAATGGGAGCAACAAAATGGCAGACAATCGTCCATGTCGTCCTCCCTTCCGCGATCGGCTCGATTCTGACAGGCAGCATCTTATCGTTCTCGCGTGCCATCGGAGAAACCGCACCGCTCATCGTGCTCGGCATCCCGGTCATCGTCCACTTTTTACCGACCGGCCCATTGAGCACATTCACCGCCTTGCCGATGCAGATTTACGACTGGGCCAAGCGCCCACAACCTGAGTTTGCTGATGCCGCGTCCGCGGGAATCATTGTGCTGCTCATCATTCTCGTGACAATGAACGCATTTGCGATTTATTTCCGAAATAGATCAGAAAAAAAGCTTCAAAACCGATAGGAGGAACCTCCCGATGACTTTATTGAGAGACCGACAAGAAGAGAAACAGTTCCGCGTCATGAAAAATGCCAACTGGCAGAAACCCGTCTATGAAACGAATGGCCTGAACGTTTGGTACGGCACGTCCCATGCGTTGAAAAACATTGATCTGACCATCAATGAAAAAGAAGTGACTGCTATCATCGGACCATCCGGCTGCGGGAAATCCACGTATTTAAAAACGTTGAACCGGATGGTCGAGACTGCGCCCAATGTCACGATTTCCGGAAATATCACCTTGATGGGCAGTAATATTCTTGGTAAAGCGATGCCCGTCGAGGAATTGCGCTCGAAAGTCGGAATGGTCTTCCAGAAACCGAATCCCTTTCCGAAATCAATCTATGAAAATGTGGCGTTCGGTCCGAAAATCCATGGCATCCGCAACAAAGCCGTGCTGGACTCCATTGTTGAAGACAGTCTACGGAAAGCGGCTCTGTGGGATGAAGTGAAAGACCGTCTTCATAAGAGTGCATACGGCCTTTCCGGCGGCCAGCAACAACGGCTGTGCATCGCCCGCTGCCTCGCGGTCGATCCCGAAGTGATTTTGATGGATGAACCGACATCCGCGCTCGATCCCGTTTCGACTCACAAAGTTGAAGAACTGATCAACTCCATTAAGAATGACGTCACCGTCGCCATCGTCACCCATAATATGCAGCAAGCTGCCCGTATTTCCGACCGCACTGCGTTTTTCTTAAACGGGGAAATAGTCGAATGCGACCGAACGACCACCCTCTTCAGCACCCCAACTGACGAACGGACAGATGACTATATCAACGGCCGATTTGGTTAATTCAAAGAAGTTATCCGCAAGCAGAAGCGGATAACTTTTTTTATATCATCATGGTAGAATAGTAGATAATTAGAAAAAATTTCATAATGGAATGAGGACTTGATATGAATAAAGGCGGGTTGAGAAGAAAATATCAACTCTCAACGTTGGTCTTGCTGCTCATTTTGGTCCCCATCATCTTCGGGACTTATCTATTTCTCCATAACAAGTGGGAAAATCTGTCCAATGAACGGCAAATTTCCTATGAGAAAGCGATTGCGATGGATGATCTATCCCGTTCCGTCAACGACCTCTTTTTACGGGCACGGGGATATTATGCCTTCAAGATCGATGCCGAACTGGACGCGGCATACGAAGAAATGGGAAACATCCGGGAAGCGATCCTTCATTTGCGGTCCGGTGAATTAACGGAAGAGGAACGGGAATTGATCGATGAAATCGAGGGGTTCCTCATCCACTATGAGAACGTGACCCTTCCCTACGCCACTTCCCTCGTCCACTCGGATGACTATGCAGGATTGCGGGAGCTTTCCCTGGGGGGGACGAATGATACCGTCAATCAACTCATCGAGTACTCGGAGCAATACAACGACAAACTGAACGACAGCCTCCTCAGCATGTTCGGAAAACTGACGAAACAGCTGAATCTTTTCTATCTCTACATCTTGGTCGGAGGTGCGGTGCTGTTGTTCGTCATCTTCTGGATCGTCCGGCGTGTCATCTACGATATCATCCGGCCGATCGAACAGATAAAGTGGGCAGCGGACCGGTATCGGGACGGTTTGGATTTCAACTTCAAGCCGATTGAGCGGACGGATGAAATTGGTGCACTCTCGGATTCCTTTGCCGGGATGATCCGGACCATCCAGACGAAAGAGGACGAGTTGACCGCACAAAACGAAGAACTCCTTTCCCAACAAGAGGAACTGGTGGATAAACAAAGTCGTATGGAAATGGCGCTGTCATCGGCTCGCTTCGCCAAATACCGGTTGGAACGCTACAATGGGCTGAATCACCAATTGTCGTTTTCGTTGGACAAGCAGGAGATCCTGGATCTGGTGCTCGAATACTTCGATGAATTGTACAAGCTCGACCTGGGCGGCGTCTGGCTGCCAGAGAGCGGGGAATACAGCTTGAAAGGGCTGTCGGAGGAACGCTTTGACCGTTTCAAGCAGAAGCAGTTCGAATATATCCGACACCGATTGGAAAAGGAGCCTTACTTCGTAGTGAAGCGGGAGGCGGATTACGAAAAAGGCATCACCAACGACCAAACTTACGTCTACGATTACTTTGCCGGCATCAAAGAACATTCCACACAACTCGGTATAACCGTAGCCTTCTCGCGGATTGGCCGTCCATTTTCCGAGGAAGATCTACTGGATATGTACGGGCTGCTGAAACGGGTGGAACTGGCGATTGATCGGGTGGAACAATATGAAAAGGTAAACCGGGAGCGACTGTTGAGCCAAAATATCTTGGATACTATTAACGAAGGAATCCGGTTCGTTTCGGTGAACGGGGAACAGGATCGATACAATCAGGCCCTCTTCCGCTTACTGGAGTTCCCAAAAGAATTTGAGAAGGAAGGGATCGATCGTGAAATATGGCTTAACCACGTACTGGACAAGGTGGAAGATAGTGGAGAATTGAAGGCCTTTTTGGAAGAAGCACTTGAGTCGGACGCCGTGTCCCAGACGTCTTATAAGATTCCGGGCGACCACCCGAAAGTGATGAATGTCTACAGCGTCCCGATCATCATTGAGAACGAGCGGAGCGGCACGATTTTTGTACACCGGGATATTACACAGGAATACGAAATCGACCGGATGAAAACGGAACTCGTTTCCACGGTGAGCCATGAATTGCGGACTCCCCTTTCCAGCGTGCTCGGTTTCACGGAACTTTTATTATCGAAAGAGATGGATGCCAAACGGCAAAAGCGCTATTTGGAAACCATCCACAAAGAAGCGCAGCGGCTGACGAATCTCATTAACGATTTCCTGGATTTGCAACGGATGGAGTCGGGACAACAGTCGTATCAAATGATCGATGTGAATCTTTCCGAAGTGGCTAAAGAAGTGATGGACACATTTCAAGTGGATGACCATCATTCCATCGCCATCGTCGACAAGGCCATTCAGCCGATTATCATGGCGGATCACGACAAGATGGTCCAAGTGTTCACCAATTTGTTGAGCAACGCCTTGAAGTTTTCGCCCGATGGAGGAAATGTCCTCATCACCATCGCGACGGAAGAAGACCGGGCCATCGTGTCGATTGAAGATGAAGGAATCGGCATTCCAGCCAATCAAATCGGGAAAATGTTCGAGAAATTCCAGCGCTTCGATAATAGTTACAGCCGGAAAATCGGCGGCACAGGGCTCGGATTGGCCATTTGCCGTGAGATTGTGGAAAACCACGGAGGGAAGATTTGGATTGAATCCGAGGAGGGTGTCGGCACGGCCGTATTCTTTGCATTGCCCTTACAAACAGTGGCCAAAACGGAGCTCCTGTCTTCCAACAGCCCCGCTGTCATGATCGTGGAAGACGACTCCAGCATCGCCCTGCTCTTAGGGGAAGAATTGAAAATGATAGGCTTCTCGGTCATTCACCAATCCAAAGTGAACCCGGCTTTCACCTACGCCAAAGAAGAGCAGCCAAATTGCATCGTTGTCGACCTGCTGCTAGGCGAAAAACAAACAGGGTGGGACCTCATCCGGCGCTTGAAGGAGGACCCAGCAACGCAGCATATCCCAATCGTCATCTCCTCCGCCTTGGAGAAACGGGAAGACCTCGTCAGCCAGTTCAACGTCGATCACTACATGACCAAGCCGTACCCTTTGCACGAACTATCCGGCACGATCGAACAAGCTTTGCAAAAACGAAACGGCTTGATCCTTTATCCGGATGGGCCTTTGGCAATAGAATGATAGGTACAGGGAGTCCGATATGGATTCCCTGTTTTTGATTGACGTAGAGATAGGGTTAGTGGTTAGCGTTGTAAGGTTGGGTGGGAACGTTGCGAGGTTTGGGAATAAGTTGTGAAGTGGATGCAATTCGTTTTGAGGTGGCGCTTAAATGTTGTGAGGTTCGGAGAAAATGTTGTGAGGTGCTGGAAACGTTGGGAAGTTCGGGGAATACGTTGTGAGGTGGGCGCAGAACGTTGGGAAGTTCGGCAACATTATTGTAAGGTTCGTCCGAGATGTTGCGATGTGACTGAAGTGTAGGATGAAATAAAGGATAAGTCCTACATTACGGTGCACAAATTGTCGGACATACAAATTCAACTCCTGCTATTCTATTGAGGAAGGAGGTCATATAATGGATTTGCTTAAAAATATGAATGATGCCATGAAGTATATCGAGGAAAACCTTACTAACGAAATAGATTTCAAGATGGTGGCCAGGTTAGCTCATTGTTCCGAATATCATTTTAAAAGAATGTTTTCTTTCCTTGCCGGAATACCGTTATCTGAATACATCCGCCGTAGAAGACTTAGCTTAGCAGCTTTCGAGCTTACGAATAGTGGCATAAAAATAATTGATGTGGCGATTAAATATGGATACCATTCACCGGACTCTTTTACTAGAGCTTTTCAAAATATACATGGTATCACACCGTCAGAGGCAAGAAACAACGGACAGCAATTAAAAGCCTATCCACTAATGACCTTCCAATTATCAATTAGAGGAGGTAATGAAATGAATTATCGAATTGAACAAAAAGAGGCATTTAACATAGTTGGCATTATGAAAAGAGTCCCCATTGTTTTTGAAGGAGAAAATCCGGAAATTACAGCTATGTGGCAATCTTTGACTATGGATAAAATAGATCAATTAAAAAAACTCTCTAATATTGAACCGAAAGGGATGATTCAAGCCTCTACAAACTTTTCTGAAGGACGCATGGAAGAAAAAGGAGAGCTTGATCAGTATATAGGAGTTGCCACCACAGAAGAATGCCCTGATAACTTTTCAACACTTGAAGTTCCTGCCTTAACATGGGCTGTATTCGATTCAATAGGGCCTTTTCCCAGTACACTACAGGAAACGTGGGGAAGGATTTATTCTGAATGGTTTCCCTCTTCCAGCTATCAAGTAACAGAGGGGCCTGAAATCTTGTCGATTAAAAGTAAAGACTTAACTTCGCCATCAGTGAAAAGCGAAATTTGGATCCCAGTATTGAAAAGATAAAACATAATAGGAGAGCACCGAGCTGTATCATTACATTCTCTTGCTCTTCCAGAGTCGGGCACGTTTCTGAAGCGACAAGACGAACACAACCGCGCAACGCCATAAGAAAAAGCCTTGGAAGCCGCACCTCCGAGGCTTTTCCTTCTTATCCATTCAAGATGTCATTCACCAAAGCAACCAGTTCAGAAGGACTGAAAGGTTTTGGCATGAAGTATTTGGCACCGAATTGATGGGCCATGTCGCGATCATGTTGCTGGGCCTTTGCCGTCAGCATGATGATCGGGACGCCGAGTTGCAGCGGCTGGATCTTTTCCAGCACTTCCATTCCCGTCATATAAGGCATCATATAGTCTAGGATGATCAAGTCAAAAGGGTCCTGGACGATGCGTTCATAACCCTCTTTGCCATCCTCCGCTTCCTCGACGGCATACCCTTCGAATTCAAGGGTGTCCGTGATGAGCATCCGCAGTATTTCCTCATCGTCCACGACCAGTATTTTTTTTGTTTCCATCGACCCGTCCGGCTCCTCTCCTGCATTCCCTTTTCTGTTATAAAATCCGTGTTGACAGTTTTTGCACGCGTGTGACGATATCTTTCGGCTGGAACGGTTTCATGATATAGTCATCGGCCCCCAGCCATAATGCAGCCTTAATATCCGATTCGCCGGTGCGGGCGGTCATCATGGAGACGAGGACGTTTTTCTGATCCGTATCCCGCTTCAGGCGGCTGAGCACTTCCAGGCCATCCATTTCCGGCATGATCCCATCCAGTAGCACGATATAATATTCCTCCGGCCGGTACCAATCCGATTCCAAGAACGATGGTCCGTCGGGATACGCATGAACGTCAACTTCTACCCCAGGCAATGTCAAGCCCGCTAGCTTTTCGGCCAGCATCGTACGGATCAACGTATCATCGTCAATGATCATAATATGCAGTTTCCGATTGGCCAGCATCGTGGCGTTGTACGTCACCGTCCGATTCCGACCCCCACGTTTCGCTTCATAAAGGGCCTGGTCCGCTTCGGAAATCACTTGTTCTATGCTACCCTCATATGTCGCCACCCCAGCAGAAAACGTGACTGAAAAACGGTGCTCCCCTTCTTCAAATACGATGGCATTAAACCGCTCCCGCAATCGTTCAATAAAAACAACCGCTTTTTCTGCGGAAGCCCCATGGAAAATAAAAGAGAACTCTTCCCCACCATACCGGAAGACGTGATCAGTCTCCCGCTTCTCCTCCAAGGCGACCATTCCCAGCCTCTTCAGTACTTCATCCCCCGCTGGATGGCCATATTGATCGTTCACTTTTTTAAAGTGATCGAGGTCCAACATGACCAGCGAAAAACCGACATCCGACCGCTCCGATAATTCCGCGAAGTAAGAAATCATTTCATCGAAGTGGCGCCGGTTCCCCATACCTGTCAACCCATCCGTGATAACCGAGCGGCCGATCGTTTTTCGCATCTTTTCCCGATTCAACAAATACGGTATGAAGATTTCCATATCCAACGGCTTTTTGAGGAAATCCATCGCTCCGTTTTCATATGCTGACACCCGATTGGCCTGTGAAGCATCAACGCTCGTAATCGCCGTGATGACCTGGCGCGCTTGCGCTGTTTCGGAGATATGCTCGAGCACCTCAAAGCCCGACATATCCGGCAAATACAAGTCGATCAACACATAATGCGGCCGAACGGAATAAAATTGCTCGATTCCGCGCTTCCCGTTCAACGCAATAATCACTTGCGCCCCCATCTTTTCGAGCAGCTCTTTGACAAACGAAACAAATTCCAAATCATCGTCAATGATGAGGACAGCCGTCTCCTCATCCAGGGTATTCATGTACATGACCGGAACCTGGAAGTCGTTCAACTCCCGGTCCCCTTCCATGACACGCCAAATCCGGTTTTTGAAATTATTCAGCGTATGGACAGGAATTGTGCTTTCATTGTGGGCAGATAAAATATCAAGCTGCGCGGAACAAAAAGCGGATAGGGAATCCAATCCGATTGTACCTGACGTCCCTTTTAAGGTATGTAAAAAGTTGTATAATTCTTTCTCGGTAATCATCGCTTTTTCTTCCCACTCCGCAAATATACTCTGAATCCGTTCGCGCAGCAGATCTTGATAATTCTTACCCATCTTGAAAAACCTCCAGCATGATTCTACTCCCCAAAAATAGATACATAGACATCCTTAGATTATAATCCAACTTGCCAAATTATACAAATTAAGAATAAAGGCATATAAAAAAAAGGATTGGATATCAAATCCAATCCTAAAGTATTATTCTGTTCCCATTTCTTGGCGGACTACATTAGCAATCCGCTCTACGTACTCCGTGCAAGCTTCTTCCGTCGGTGCCTCCACCATTACCCGGACAACTGGTTCGGTTCCGGATGGACGGACGAGCACACGCCCGTTGCCGGCCATGTCTTTTTCCACATCCGCAATCGCCGCGGCGACTTTGTCATTTTCCAATACGGCGTTTTTATCCGTGACCCGCACATTGACAAGCTTTTGTGGAAACACTCTCATTTCCGCGGCAAGATCAGAAAGTTTCCGTCCCGTGCGTTTCATGATATTGACCAACTGAAGGCCGGTGAGGAGACCATCGCCGGTCGTATTAAAATCAAGGAAGACGATATGTCCCGACTGTTCGCCGCCGAGATTGTAATTTCCTTTTTTCATTTCCTCCACAACATAGCGGTCGCCCACTGCTGTTTGAACGCTTGTCATTCCTTTGTCGGCCAACGCTTTATAGAAGCCCATATTGCTCATGATAGTCGATACGACCGTGCCCGATTTAAGGCGTCCTTCAGCATGAAGGTGGCTTCCGATAATGTACATGATCTGATCTCCATCCACAACCTCGCCATGTTCATCCACCGCGATTAACCGATCTCCATCGCCGTCGAAAGCCAGTCCGATATCGGCGCCTTTCTCAACCACCAGTTTGCAAAGTTCTTCTGGATGCGTGGAGCCGACTCCTGCGTTAATGTTCACCCCGTTCGGAGAGGTTCCCATCGTCGTCAAATCGGCATCCAAGTCTGCAAACACATGAGTTGCCAGCGTGGAGGTGGCTCCATTCGCACAATCCAAGGCGATATGAATACCCGTGAACTCTTCATCTACAGTCTGCTTCAAATATTGGATGTATTTATGGCCGCCTTCAAAATATTCCGTGATGGTGCCAACATTTGCTCCGACCGGGCGGGGCAACGTGTCCTGTGGTTCATTCAACAGACGCTCGATTTCCTCTTCTTGCTCGTCTGTCAATTTAAAGCCGTCCGAGCCGAAAAACTTGATGCCATTATCCTCGTAAGAGTTATGCGAAGCAGAAATCATGACACCCGCTTGCGCATTCATGGCGCGAGTCAAATAGGCGACTCCCGGCGTACTGATTACACCAAGTGTCATCACTTCCACTCCGGTTGATAAGAGCCCGGCAACCAAGGCACTTTCCAGCAGTTGGCCAGAAATCCGCGTATCTTTGCCAACGAGTACTGTCGCTTTTTCCTGGACGTCTTTTGTCAGCACATAGCCGCCCATGCGCCCTAATTTATACGCGAGCTCCGGGGTCAATTCCTTATTTGCAACTCCACGGACACCATCCGTGCCAAAATACTTTGTCATCTCTTAACTCCCTTTCAAAACATATATCAAGCCAGTTCGATTTTCATCGTCACTTTTTCTTCAGATAGTTTCCATTGCACCTGTTCAGGGCCATCGACTGAAATGGGAAGTGTCAACTCCCCTTCCTCTTCTGCTCCGGAGGCATCGACGTAGACATTGAAATCAGAGGACGCCATCTTGTCGATGACGCTTTTTTCCCCTGTCACACTCAAAGATACCGAACCATTTGGCGGTCTTTGGTATGAACTTTTAAATTTGGAATCAAGCCCTTTGACCTCTACCGCAATATTATTGAATTCCTTCGTGACGACAGGTTCCGGGGCTGGGGAAGGCGTCTCTGTCTGCTCCTCGGCCGACGCTTCTTCCTCATCCGTAGTCCGCTCCGCAGAAGAGGCGTTAATCGTCACTTTCAATTTATCCAAGGACATCTTGGAGATCCCTTTGAGCTTTTTCAAATTGACATCAAGTTGTCCTTGTCCATTCACCTTGGAAACATCCACATCGACAGTATATTCATCGATTTGTTCCAACGCTCTCCGCGAACCGTACAAAGTGATCGTTTCCGCTTTTGTCGAGAGTCCTTGAATCTGGACCCCTTCTTCCGGTGTCCCGACAGCACGGAGGACGATCGGCACCTCTTTTTGATACTGGGCCACCTCGACCTTGACTGTCACTTCTTCCGGAACAATGGAGACATTCAGCTTATTCAAATCTTTATCTAACACACGGACGCGGGCTTGCTGTTCAAATGACTTGGAAATGCCCTGATCCGCAGTGGCAGTGGCTTTTACAAAACTGATCGATTCGACGACACTTTTGGCACCGGTCACTTCAATGACCGACGGATCGGTTTTCATATCGACAATATGATAATCTTCCGCCAGTAACCGATCATTCAACTCCGCATCGACGCGGAATGATTGCGTAATTTTTTCTTCAATATCTACCGTGACCGTAGCTGGATCGAGCCGGACCTTTAATTTATCAGATATATTCTCAGTTGTGATTTCCACGGTATGCCGGCCCATTGGCAAGTTGGCCAAATCCAGGCGTAAGGTGAAGTCTTTCATCAACTTCGTCGTCTGGACAAAGTTGGAAGGTCCTTCAATGGTCATGTTGACAGTTTCTGGAACCCCGGTCACCACTGAGTTTTCAGTATCATAAATCACCTCGACCGGAACGTCACGGATGATAGCTTCGCCATTCGATTTGCCTGCCGTCGTCTCATCCCCGGCTTTGACGAAGAAAAACAGCACAATGGCAAGGAACAATGCCGTGAAACGGAGAAACCAAGGGCTATCCATAAGTTTATCCATTCTTTTTCTTCCTCCATTTCCAGATAGGCGTTTCCGATTGCTCGGATTCCGAACCGAACCAGAGTCGACGCAATTGGGTTTCAAATTCCTCCATATCCAGATTCCGGTTTATATCTCCGTCCGCTGTAATGCTGACAGCCCCAGTCTCTTCCGACACGATGATCGTCACCGCATCCGTCACTTCACTGATACCCAGTGCCGCCCGGTGCCGTGTCCCCAATTCTTTGGAGATGAATGGGCTCTCGGAAAGCGGAAGATAACATCCCGCAGCAGCAATCCGATTTTTTGTAACGATGACTGCTCCGTCATGGAGGGGAGTATTCGGGATGAAAATATTGATGAGCAATTCGGTCGTAATATCGGAATTCATCGGAGTTCCGGTTTCGATATATTCGCTCAAACCCGTTTCCTTTTCAATGGAAATCAATGCCCCGATCCGCCGTTTGGCCATATAGCTGACCGATTTCATGAACGCATCGATGAGCCGATCCCGTTCTTCCATTTCCTGCGTCATCGTCCGCGCAAATAGTCGGCCCCGCCCGAGTTGCTCGAGCGCCCGCCGGAGCTCCGGCTGGAAAATAATGATGATCGCCAGGAACCCATACGGTAATACTTGGTCCATCATCCAACGCAACGTATCCAGTCCGAACACATCCGTCAGCAGACGGGCAATAATCAGGACGATAATTCCTTTTAACAGCTGGACCGCTTTGGTCCCTCGAATAATCGTAATCAGTTTATAAAAGACAAACCAGACTAGAAGCACATCCACTATATTAATTAGTGCTGCGACCGGACTTAAATCAATAAAATTTTGCCAATTGGGCATGTGCTTCGCCTACTTTCCTACACAATTTCCTATGCGTCCAGTATAGCATAATGACAAAAGCGCGTGTATTATTTACAAAAGCCAGGGCGCCCTGATTTTGAGGCGACCCGGCTCATATTTTTAGAGAGCTGAACATATTTCCACCCAAGCGATCATAACTCCGGAGCAACGATCATATCTCCACGCAACCGATCATAACTTCGGAGCAACGTTCATATCTCCACGCAACCGATCATAACTTCGGAGAACCGATCATACTTCCGCGCAAGCGATCATAACTCAGAAGGACCGCCCATATTTCCGCGCAAGCGATCATAACTTCGGAGAACCGATCATATTTCCACGCAAGCGATCATAACTCCGGAGAACCGCCCATACTTCCGCGCAAGCGATCATAACTCTCCTTCCCCGACTCCCCAACCAAAAAACCGGCATCGCCAAGGCGATCCGGTCATTTTCTATCAATCATCGGTCGAACGATCTCCATCCGAAGAAGGAATGATATCATTCACCGCTTTTTTCATTTTATACCACAGCCAATCAAAGACTTCGTCGATTTCTTCGCTATTTCCCGTAACGACGGCAGTGGAAGCCATATACTTCGTGCCGCGGATTACAGTGACGTTTCCATCGACTTGTCCTTCGATGCGCAGGTTGCCGTTTTTCACGACAATGTCGCCTTCGATGACTTCCCCTTCCGGCACAATGACGGTTTCCCCTTCGACGATCAAGTTCGGCTGTTTCGATACGGAAAAGTGCTGATCATTGCCATAGCTTGAGAATAATGTAGCGCTCATAAGGACAAAAAACATCGCAGCCGCCGCAAATAGCGGGTGTCTACGCAGCCAACGATTGAAACCGGCTTGGGATTTCTCTTTCGGGAGCCGGGCCATGACCCCTTCCACAAATCTTTCCGGAGCTTGTATTTGGGTAGCACTCCCTAGAAAGGCGATGGATTCGCTTAATCCATTCATGATCTCTTTGCACTCGGCACAAGCATCCAAATGCTCTCGTAGCAGCCGCTCTTCTTCACGGCTGATATCTCCGTCTAAATACGCGTGCATATATTCAACAACATAATCAGGACACGTATTCATACTAATTCCCTCCTACATAGTACCCATCTGTTTTCGAAGTGCTTCCCGCCCTCGATGGACACGGGTCTTTACGGTCCCGAGCGGCAATTCCAAGATGTCTCCAATTTCCTGCAACGGTAGTTCCTCGATGTAACGAAGCGTTATCACAGAACGGTATTTGTCTGGAAGTCTGCCGATTTCATATTGGATGCGCTCCTGCAACTCCATCTTTTCCACTTGATCTTCCGGCAATTCATCGGCCGCTGCCACTTGCGAGTACAGGTTTAAGCCTTCGGTTCCAGGCACTTCGGCGTCCAGGTAGTAATCAGGCTTCTTCTTCCGGATTCGATCGATGCACAAATTGGTCGCGATACGAAAGATCCACGTCGAAAATTTCCGTTTTTGATCAAACGTATGGATGTTAATATACGCACGCACAAACGCTTCCTGCGCAATGTCTTCCGCTTCCTGTGCATTCCCCAGCATCCGATAACACACTTGATACAGCCGGTGCTGAAACAAAGTTACAATTTCCTCAAAGGCATCCTGGTTGCCTTTTAAGACTTCATTTATACGTTTATTGACCAGGTCATCCATTGTCATTTCATCCCCCGCTCTATGCGGCTGTCCCTACCTATACGGTTGAAGGTATCGACAGGTTTCATTTTTTATCACTATTTTATATTTTATCAAAGATAGCTCGGTTTTTCCCCTTAAGTTGTAAGATATTCCAAAACTTAAAAAAGATTGTACATCACCCTTGTTACCAGGTTGATCTACAATCCAAAACCGCTTTTATAATAATTTTTCTCCAAATAAAGAGCCCATCAGACCCACCGCTACATCGGCCGTCCTGTTTTTATCATCCAGGATCGGATTGACCTCGACAAATTCAGCCGAGGTTATGATGTCCGCATCCTCCAACATTTCCATGGCCAGATGGCTTTCGCGATAGCTGATACCGCCTGGAACCGGCGTGCCAACGCCCGGCGTATACAGCGGGTCAAGCCCGTCGAGATCCAGCGAAAGGTGAACGCCATCCACATCCCGGGACCGCAGATATGCAATCGCATCTGTCATAACCGTCGTCATTCCGTCCCGGTCAATTTCGTGCATCGTATACACTTTGACCCCTTTTTCCTTAATCAACTTCCGCTCCCCGGGATCCACCGAACGGGCTCCGATAATGACGATATTTTCAGGCTTCACTTTTTGTCCTGCATGCCCGATATTAACAAGTTGCTCGTGGCCAATTCCCATACTGACTGCTAACGGCATACCATGAATATTGCCGGAAGGGGACGTTTCCGCCGTATTCATATCCGCGTGAGCATCATACCAAATGACACCTAGATTTCTATATTTCGTCGCCAGTCCAGCAAGTGTTCCGATCGCAATGCTATGGTCGCCCCCCAAAACAAGCGGAAAACGATCGGCCTCCAACACTTCTTCCACTTTTTTCGCAAGTGCCGTGGTCGCTTGAACCACTTCCTCGAAATTTTTCAACTTATTGTCGCTCGGTTCCGTGCTGGCAGCAGCTCCTACGTAAATATTGCCTTCGTCATTCACCCGATGGCCAATCGCTTCCAAACGGGCCACCGCCCCTGCATAGCGAATTGCACTCGGTCCCATATCTACACCGCGACGGCTTTGCCCATAATCTAACGGAACCCCAATCAGCGAAATGTGCAAGTTGTTCATTTGCCAAACCTCCCTTGACCTTGAAACTATTGTAAGGCTTCCGGCAAGGATGGCTCAACTCGACATCTTTCCGAATATTTATACATCGCCCACCCGTCTCATGAACTGCTCACATACCTCAGGAGGAATCGGCTTGCTGAATAAATACCCTTGGGCTTCCAAGCACCCGAAGGATCTCAAGATTTCGGCTTGCTCCTCGTATTCGACTCCCTCCGCAATGACTCGCAAGCCGACTGTATCCGCCAACGCAATGATTGCTTTGACAATGGCCCGGCTCTCTTCATTCTCATGAATATCCCGAATGAAAGACATATCGATCTTCAATGTGTCCGCAGGCAGCTCTTTAATATAACTGAATGTGCTATAACCCGTTCCGAAGTCATCGATTGAAACCGTGATCCCCAAATCCCGAATCGCTTGTATTTGTCCACGCAATCCTTCCCGGTCAGCAAATGTGCTCTCCGTCACCTCGATTTCGATCAGTTCCGCAGGCGTCCCGGTCTCCTCAAGAATCTTCTGGATGACTGCCACGGTTCCCGGATCTTCCACTTGGACCGGAGACATATTGATTGCCAACCGGAATGGCGAGAATCCTTTCTGCAACCAATCGTTTGCCTGCTTGCATCCCTCACGCAACACCCACTCGCCAAGGGGCAGGATGATTTTCGTTTCTTCCGCCACCGGGATGAATTTATCAGGCGGAATTCTACCTAGATCCGGATGATTCCAACGGACGAGCGCTTCCACCCCTATTAATTCATTCGTTTGCAGATGGATTTTCGGTTGGTAATCAATATGGAACTGTCCCAACTTCACGCTTTTCCGAAGTTCATTCTCTAATAAAATGCGTTCCAACGATTTGGTGGCGGTTCCATGCTGGTAAAATTCATACCCTCCGCCCCCATGCTCTTTCTTGATCGACAAAGCCTTCTCCGCTTTCATCGCAAGTTCCGATGCCTTTGTCGCATGTTCGGGGTAGAGGACAATCCCAAAACTGAAAGAAGGTACATAGGATTGCCCCATCACTTCAATCGGTTCTTCCAAATACGTTTGCACTTCACAGATCACTCGCTCGACTTCTTCCCGACCCTGCAGCCCGCTCAATAGGAAGGCAAATTCATCTCCAGATAATCTACCAAGGATCTGTTTATGTTGAAAAAATGTGCGTAGTCTTCTGCCAATGACGGAAAGGACATAATCCCCAGCCTCAAATCCTAGGGAATCATTGATATAGCGGAGTCGATCGATATTGAGTCGCACATACGCCAATTCCTTCTTCTTTTTCTCCGCCATTTCCACCGCATGATGGACTTCCTTTCGAAAAGAAATCCGGTTCGGAAGTTCGGTCAGCTGGTCATTGTACGCCAGATTCCGGATCATCTTTTCAGATTCGATGCGCTGCGTAATATCATTACGGATGGAAATATATTGATACGGCTTGCCCATTTCATTCAAAAACGGAACAATTGTAGTGTCTACCCAATAATAGGTGCCGTCTTTTCTCTTGTTCCGGATTTCTCCCCGCCATGTCTTGCCTTTCCCAATCGTAGCCCACATATCTTTGAAAAACCGCGCTGGATGATAGCCCGAATTGACAATGCTATGACTCGAACCGATCAGTTCTTCTATCGAATATTGCGATATTCTCGTAAATTGCTCATTGACGTACAAGATTTTCCCTGTCCTGTCCGTAATAGCAACGATCGCAGACTGATCAAGGGCGTAGGTAATATCTTCAAATACTTTTTGATCGCTAAGCGTCCCGTCAAAACGTATCACATCTTGAATAGTTTTGTTAGTTTCTTCCCGCATGGTATCTCCTCATCACATGGAATATTCCCACAGTCACTACTTTTGTATCATGGATTCCTTCCATTGTACCGTAAAACCTAATAAAATTCTTCTAATCTAATCTTATCTAAATAGAAAAAAACCCTTAATTTAAAATTAATTAAGGGTTTTGTCGAAATATACATAAACATGGTTTGGTAAAACAAATACAGAAAATGGCTGGGGTAGCTGGATTCGAACCAACGAATGACGGAGTCAAAGTCCGTTGCCTTACCGCTTGGCTATACCCCAACATTAAAAATGGCAATCAGCTGCGTGTCTCTTTTATAGTAACAAATATAATGGTGGTGGGGGACGGATTCGAACCGCCGAACCCGGAGGGAGCGGATTTACAGTCCGCCGCGTTTAGCCACTTCGCTACCCCACCAATAGTATAAATCATTTTCTGGAAACTATGTGTGTTTCTAAAAATAAAATGGTGACCCCTACGGGATTCGAACCCGTGTTACCGCCGTGAAAGGGCGGTGTCTTAACCGCTTGACCAAGGGGCCATCTTGAACATCGTTTGTCCGTTACGCTTCTCTGATTCATTTGTAATAACTTGTCTAGTTATGTTGTCGAACCATCTACTTGAACGGCACAAATGTTATATTAGCAAATTTGCCCGCAATGCGCAAGCGCTTTCTACAAGTCTTTATAATCCTATTATTCAGACTTCTTGGCGCCTATGCTATTCATTCGCAAAGACGCCAATCTTCCCTTGCCGATTACTCGAAGACAGCTTGATGTTCAGACAGTTCCCTTGCCAGTATTCCCTTGGCAATGCCAATCACAGAGCCTTCAATTTGCCTTGCCTCCTCTGGATGAAACATATGAGAGGAATTTGGATACAAGATGAGTTCTTTTCCATACGGCGCATCCAACTTTTCGACAAATGCTTCAACTGGTTTCCAGTCAAGATGGATATCCCGTTTGCCATGAAAGAAAAATACCGGAACGTCGACTTTTTCAATCGCTGTCAAATTAATCTTCGCAAAGTCTTCAATAATTTCTTTCGTATAGGTTAAATCGTATGCACTTTTAAAAGCATGATAAATATCCTTCCAGGAATAATCGGGCGATCGTAAGAAGATCTTCATTCCTCCAAGCATTCCCGGATGTTTAACGGTCTTTGATTTGTAAATCATCGAATTGTTCGCAACCAACAATTTTCGGAACGAAAGCCAGTTTTGGAGGTTATGCGTGTATGGAGGTTGCCCAATCTTTTCAAGTGCATTAAGGGTTCTTCGGTCATTTGATTGAATCGCTCTTGCATGAAGCCAGTCGTAACAGAATTGATCATTTTCCGTCCAATTCAAAATTTGCGAAACTCCCATATAGGCATGCAGTTTTTCAGGGGAGCGCGTTGCTACTGTCAATCCGATCACCGTTCCCCAAGAATGGGCCGCCAAAAACACTTTCTTTTGATCAAACCGACTTCGCAGCACATCGATCAATTCATCACAATCCTTGAAAAATTGCTCCATCCGAATTGATTCCTGAGGGATCGAGGGATGAAAGGATTTCCCCGCCGCGCGCTGATCCCAAAAGACGACAACGAAATGTTGAACTAATTCTTTGGTCGTAATCGCTACGGCGTAATCTTGACCGCGCGACGCAACGCCCGGCACCGGCATACAAGGACCGCCATGGACAAACAGCAATACCGGATGGGTTGGATCCGTTGCCTGAATTAAAATCGATTGCTCTACCCCGCCTAAGGTAACCGTTTCAACCGTATCCAAGCCGGTTGGGGGGATTGTAAAATCCCGTTTTTTCCGAAACAAGACCATTCTACCCTCACCTTTTCCTCATTATTTTTCCTTCTGAAAGATCCGCATAGGGATTCCCACTCATGTTGTAACACCTTACAATATCCTTATATTTACTATCTATTATCTCCTCACCTTGTTCAACACTTATTTCAAAAAATAAAAAAACGCGATTCCCATAAAATCGGAAATCGCAATCTATTATGTATTAAAATAAGCTTCCAGCCGGGCTCGAACCGGCGACCTCTTCCTTACCATGGAAGCACTCTACCTGCTGAGCTATGGAAGCATATAAATGGCTCCGCAGGTAGGATTCGAACCTACGACCGATCGGTTAACAGCCGATTGCTCTACCACTGAGCTACTGCGGAATCGTAATATGTATTCGGTTGACGACAAATTCCATTATACCAGTAAATTTTACTTTTTCAACTACATTCTTTCTGGAAAATGTTCATCTTATTCCTGACGACTTTTTCAGTCTACCACGCACCTGACATATCCGTCAAACGTTTTTCATAAGATGGAGTAACTTTGCAAACAGGGGGTATCGGATGCGCTATAAAATCGCTTTTTTCGGCATGGTATTCTGTACACTTTTCCTATTCCTTCCCCCATCCCTTGAATCAGGAACGCTGACCTCGGTGTTTCGCGTCACAGATCAACCCGCCGCCATCGTGCGTGGGACAAGCGGATCCACTTTGACCGTCAATATATCGTTCGGCGATGTCGAGGTGGAGAACTGGATACGGGAATTGCAAGCGCCCTACCCACTTCTCCTAGTTGATATGGATTGGGCTGACCGTTTTCCTGAAACCGTTCGGCAGATCAACGAAAAAAACATTCCAGTCGGCCTGCTCGGCAACAGCGGAACCGCCTATGAAGAAGAACCCGCCTTGCTCGCCGATCAGCTGAAACGGTTTGAAACGAAATTTGGAGCGAAACCACTTTGGTTCCGCACAATGGATGAACGGTTTCCCGCTTCCCTGAAAAAACAACTATGGGAGGCAGAAGTAAACGCGCTCGGCTCCACTTTTATTTGGAGCGGCGGAAAAGTGCCTCCTCCTCAAGAAGGCGAAATCATTGCGGTTCCCCACCATCGACACGAACGGGTTAAATTAAGCGCTCTCGACTCATTGTCTAAAGGTCGAACCTTCCGTCCCCTGGAGGACGTCCTTTTCAGCACAACCGTGAAAACGAAGAAGATCCCGGAGTGAAGGCTGCGATTGATTGCATTCTTCATGGGCTTGCTTGCACTTTACCAGCAGTTCATTGCACTTTCGGCAGTGTTGCTTGCGTTCCATCTGAGTTTGCTTGCACTCCCTGGTTTGCTTGTACTTAACTCGCAGTTCATTGCAATCGCGGCAGTGTTGCTTGCATTCCACCCCAGTTTGCTTGTAGTCATTGCAGTAGCTCGGACGCTCTTTCCTAAAAACGAAAAACAGCACAGGATCACGCCTGTGCTGTTTTTTCTTATTTCGCTTTTGCCGTCTTGGCCGCTTTCCGCAGCCGTTTTCGTTCGTCCAAACGTTCTTTATCTTCATCTGACTGACGATTGTATTTCGGCAGCGCGAGAATTTGGTAGGCATTGACCGCAAGAAGCGGGAATAATAAGATCGTCACCCATGTATCGATATTGCCCGAACGCACCATCAAAGCCGGCAGCCATTCCAATGTCGTGATGACAATCATGAAAAACAATGCTGAAATGAGCGTATGCTTTTTCGTCCATTTCGCTTTGAAATAAGCCGTGATGGCCGCGACTCCGACAAGGGAGACAAGCAACCCGAGATATAGCAACGTGCGCCCCGGTTCACCGGACGTCAACCGGAATCTGAAAAAGACGAGATCGAATAACACGACGGTGATGATCAATAGCTGTACCCAATTCCATAGCGTCAATGACTTGAAAATATTGACACCGAATTGGTGAACGCTCAAATAGGCAAAAAAGCCCATCTGTGCCACGACACTCATCGTGAATCCAAGAAAAATCATCCAGAGAAACGCACCGACAAACTGCCAAATCTCACCGTTTTCTAAATATGTAGAAAAGAACTCCCACCGGACGATCAATCCGACGATCGCCGTGATGGCTCCTCCTATGAATAAGGCATTAAAAAAGAATTTTACCCAATTTCGTATTGTCACGACCTGGTTCCTCCGTTTGTACATACTGTCTTTAGTGTAACAACGTTTTCCTCAAAAATCTATTTCCTTTCATAATCGATGCATATTCTCCGTCATTTTGTGAACAATAAATGAAAATGGTGATGGAAGGGAAGTTCAATTCCATGAAAAACAAGGGCTTTCATTTTCTATTAGCGGCGCTTCTCTTGACCGGATGCAGCATGCAGCAATCCGGGCCGACATACGACGAGTTGAAAAAGATGACGACGGATGCTCTCCAGACGGAAGATGGAAAAAAAGCGATCCGTCAAATGCTGGCAGATCCGGAATTCCGTGAATTGCTCATTTTGGAGCAGCCCGAAGTGAAGAAATCCATTGAAGATACGTTGCTCTCCAAAAAAGGCGAGGAGTTTTGGAAGAAGAAATTCGAAGACCCAAAATTTATGGAGACAATCGCAAAAAGTATGAAGGATCAACAACAAGACGTGATGAAAGAATTGATGAACGACTCCTCTTTCCTCAAGGAAATGGAAGAGTTTTTTGGACAACCGGATATGCAGAAGCAGTTGGAAACCGTCATGCAGTCTGGCAATATGAAAAAGGAAATGGAAAAAATCGTACAAGAAACGATCAGCAGCCCTCTGATGCAGGCGAAATGGCAGGAGCTTATCATGAAAGCGGGCGAAGCGAAAGGCGGAGGCCAAGGCGGTGGCGGTGAAGGCGGCGGCCAAGGAGGCGGCGGTGGCGGTCAAGAAGAAGGTGGAGGAGGAGAAGGTGGTGGCGGAGGAGGTCAATGACCCACCCCGCCTCTTTTTCATTTATCCGTTTTCGTTATCACTTTTTGAGCAATGTCCATGTAAATTGTCCCGATCGGGTGGTCTTCCGCATAAACGGATGGAGCGAAGTCCTCTTCGTTCCAGTCAGGTTGTCCGAGTGGAATTTGGCCGAGCAGTTCCGTGCGCAATTCTTCCGCAAGTCGAACACCGCCCCCTTGGCCGAAGACATACTCCCGCTCCCCGGTCTTTTTGGATTCGAACCAAGCCATGTTTTCAATGACTCCGAGCAACCCATGATCGGTTTGAAGAGCCATCGCCCCGGCACGCGCCGCGACAAAAGCAGCCGTTGGGTGAGGAGTGGTGACGACAATTTCCTTGGACATCGGAATCATCTGGTGGATATCCAACGCTACGTCCCCTGTGCCTGGCGGCAAATCAAGGATGAGGTAATCTAGGTCTCCCCACTCCACATCACGGAAAAACTGATCCAATGCTTTTCCTAGCATCGGTCCACGCCAGACGACCGGCGCATTGTCTTCCACGAAGAAGCCCATGGAAATCACTTTCACGCCAAGACGCTCCACCGGAATGATCCGGTCTCCCTCGATCTTGGGCAATTCCGTGACTCCCATCATATCCGGAACACTGAATCCATAAATATCGGCGTCGATCAATCCGACTTTCTTTCCAAGACGCGCTAGGGAAACGGCAAGGTTGACTGAAACCGTCGACTTCCCGACGCCGCCCTTACCGGACGCAATCGAGATGAACTCTACGTTACTCAAAGGCGACAGGATATCCTGCGCTTCCGCGGCGGTTGCTGTGCCCCGGAATTGCTCGAGCACTTCTTTCGACAGCTCTTCGAAACGGATGCCGACAGAATCGGCGCCTGCTTCTTTCAACGTTTCCACGACTTTCATCTGAAGGGCCATCTGCTCAGCTGTATTGATTTTAGCAATCGCCAGCTTGACACTGACGTGTTGCTTTTCTTCTTTAATCGAAACTTCCACGATCCCATTTGTCTCCGCAAGCGTTTTATGTAAAAACGGATCCATCAGAGGACCTAGCAATTCCCTGACTTGCTGTTCATTGATCAATTCGGACACCCCTTGGAGGTTAATTATTCACCTTCCAAGTATACCACAGCCCGCGGGGTGTCACGACGAGAAGGCTTTATTTTTCAGCCGACTGGTGAAAATTGATGATTCCATCCATGATGGCTGTCGCGACCTTTTTTTGATACGTCGAATCAGTAAGAAGCGAACGTTCCTCATCATTCGAGATAAATCCCGTTTCTACTAGCACAGCCGGTGTTGGGACTTTCTTTAATAAATACACACCTTTAATTGCCAACGCTTCCCGATCCGTATTCTTTAGGTTTTCCTGGAAGGATGACTGAATGGATTTAGCCAATAGCTCACCATCCGGATGACCCTCGGGATGATAAAACACCTGGGAGCCTCGCCATTTCGATTCCGGAATAGCATTGACGTGGACACTAATGAACATATCCGGTTCTTCGTCGAGCGCAATTTGCTCGCGCAATTTCAAGTCCGCCAATTTGCGTTCCCGCACCGTACCGAACTCCTCGCCCGGCGCATGCTCCGCCAGTGCATCCCCTTCCTTCAAGCGGGTCATGACAACGGTGGACCCTTTCTTCTCCAGCTGCTTCTTTAATTCATGTGCAATTTTCAACGTAATATCTCGCTCCACTACCTCACCAGAAGATGCCCCGCCATCCAATCCCCCATGACCCGGATCAATGACGATTTTCACGCCACCGAGTTCGGCAGGCATGAAAAAACCCCGATCTGAGGCCTTCACACCGTATAACACCAGTCCTAAAGAACTTCCAAAAAGTATACAAATGACAAGCCATCGCTTCATTCCGACACCGCCCTTTTTCCATCACTATACGCGGGAGGCGGGTGGGATATGCCCTGGTGAAGTGCTTAAAACGTTTCGAGGTCCATAGAAAACGTTGTGAGGATCGTATCAAACGTTGCAAAGTTCAAGGATAACGTTGTAAAGAACTTAATTTCAAAAATATACCCCTTACAAATGAACAAAAAACAGGACCTCGCAAATAAAGGTCCCGTACGTTCACCAATTATTCTGTTTCGCCTTTCCAATCCAACATGCCGCCGACCATATTCGTCACGTCATAGCCTTCATCCGCCATGATTTCCTGCGCCCGTCCACTACGACCGCCTGAACGGCAAACGAGGATATACGGCGTAGACTCATCCAACTCCCGCATTTTCAACGGAATGTCTCCCAATGGGATATGTACCGCTCCCGGGATTTTCCCCGCAGCGACTTCATCCGCTTCCCGTACATCAATCAAATGGAGTTGTTCGCCGTTTTCCAAACGCTCTTGCACTTCTGCAGCTGTAATCTCTTTCATTTCGTAAAAGCCTCCCAACATTCAGTCATAGTCCTATCATAGCGAGCCGATCCGGTTTCGTCTATTCCTTTGTATTTCATCCAGATTCAATCTAAAACGGTTTAGGGCTGCCATAAATACGCCCACGATATCTAAATTTACCGCGGACGTTAATTTATGGAGCCCCCTACCGTTCATTCCGCCGCCATAGCGTCCGCTCTCGTTCTATGGACGGTGCCAAATGGATGTTCAGGTGGTGCATAGATGGTATAAAGCCGAAGCGGGATATTCCCAGTATTGATCAGATTATGCCATTTCCCGGCCGGCACCATGATGGCAGAATCGTCATGGACACGCGCTTCAAAATTCAAGTTATCTCTCGTATCTCCCATTCGGACGAGTCCTTGCCCCTCTTCAATGCGCAAAAACTGGTCTACCGAAGGGTGTGTTTCCAGACCGATGTCTTCACCAACTCCGATGCTCATTAACGTCACTTGCAAATGATCTCCCGTCCATATGGCGGTTCGAAATGTATTATTTTGCTTGGCAGCCTCATTAATATTCAAAACAAAGGGTTGTTTTCCATAATCCCGTAGCACTTCATGGCGTGGATTATTCCCCTGAACCGGCAGTGGACCGCTATAGGGGTGAATCGGTACATTCAGATGGCAATGGCACGGACACCAATAGGGAACAAAATAGATCGTCCTCATTCCTTTCTGGATTGGTCGCATCATTATATGCCAATTGGAGAAAGAAGGTACGACTTAAAAGCGGCCCTTCCCCGACTATCCATCCCGGGAAAAGGCCGCTTTTAGTTTCGTACGACAAGTCGCGGAGTCTGTTTTAATGCTTCAATCGACGATACGCCGATGCCGAACATCGCCATCTTGAGTTCCAGTTCACGCGTTTCCAAGACCCGGAGGACGTCTTCCGCGCTTTCAGTCGCTTCTTTCAATAGAGCTCGCCCAAATCCCGCCATGTCGGCGCCGAGTGCAATCGCTTTGGCGGCGTCGAGGCCCGTCCGCAATCCGCCGCTCGCAATGATCGGCTGTTCATCTATAGATTCGCGAACTGACCGGATACTTTCCACCGTTGGGATGCCCCATTCGCTGAACGCTTCGGCCGCCTCCACCTTGACTGGATCTGCGGAGCGGAATTTCTCCACTTGGCTCCACGACGTCCCGCCTGCTCCCGCCACGTCGATGAAGGCCACGCCTGCATCGCACAGCTTCCGCGCCGTCTCTCCGTCAATTCCCCAACCAACTTCTTTAATTCCGACCGGAACGTCCAACACAGCGCATAGTTGCTCAATTTTCCCAAGCAGGCCGGCGAAATTCGTGTTGCCATTCGGCTGGATAACTTCCTGGATACTGTTTAAATGAAGGACGAGCATATCGGCATCCGTCATCTCGATAATCTTCCGGCATTCGTCATTACCGAATTCATAGTTGAGCTGAACCGCGCCCAAATTAGTGATGATCGGGACATTCGGCGCGTATTTCCTCACTTCGAACGAGGCATGATGCGCATCTTTGTCAAGAAGCGCCCTCGTCGATCCGAGCGCCATCACCCAACCCCGCTCTTCCGCAGCTTCCGCCAAATTCCGGTTAATCGTCTCCGCAAAGGCCGTTCCTCCGGTCATGGAGCTAATGAGGAAGGGGGTTCTACACGCATGACCCAAAAAGGAGGTTTCTATGGAAATGTCGGCAAAATCAATTTCCGGAAGCGCATTGTGAATAAAAGCGAGCGATTCAAAGCCCGTGGAAATGTTCTCTCCCATCACGTTTTCATTCAATGAAATTGTGATATGCTCGGATTTTCGCTGCTGAATTGAATCCGTCAACAGTAGACACCTGCCTTATGTTCAAATGGAATGATCTTTCTGTTACTCACTTTGTATTTCTTCTACCGTTTGCTCTACTTCTGCGCGTGTCATTTTTTCTCGCCCTTCTTTCATGGCGTTTAACGTTTTATGAGCCAAGGCAAGGGGGAGACGGCAGAATAACAAAATGCTTTTCTTATGAAGGGACTTCATATATTCATCCGCTTTTGCCAAGTTTTCTTCCGCGTATTCAAATAGTTCCGCGCGCGTCCAGCCATCGGGCACAAAACTGACCCCACGTTCCCCCAAATCCTCTTCCTCATTACGCAAAATATTGACGGCTTGAAGCCCGCGCCCATAACCAATGGCAAGGTCACGGTCGGTTTTTTCATCGGCATAGTGCGCCCAAAGATCCGAAAGCATGACGCCCACAAGTCCTGCGACGTAATATGTATAGTCATCCAAATCTTCACGTGTACGGATGTTCCAGTTGGCCTTTGACCATTTGGCCATGCCCCATGCCATTTCACGGGCAGCGTCCGCGACAATCGGCCGAACATCCATTGGGCAAGCTTGCAGCCACTCTTCCAAACGAATGGTCACGTCAGGCATGATTGATTTTACCGGCTCCAGAATCCGGAAATACTCTTCGTTATTAAAAGGTCGTTCAAATAATTCGCTGACTTGCTGCAAAATTTCATATTTAACGACATTGTCCAAGTCGGCATGATCTTCAATTTCATCAATTGCACGGAATATCAAGTAAGCAGAGGCAACCGAATATTTTAATTCCTTTTGTAAAAAAGTGATCGGGATGTAAAATGTACGGCTCGTCTCTTTTAGTACACGCATGGCGTCTTTTGGAAATGCAATCTCAGCCATAATAAGCTCCTCTCTCCACCCTTAGTTTTTCCCCTACTAACATGGTAACTCAATTCCTGAAAAAAATATAATAAAACAGAAAGTGGTGAAAAAGGCGACAACCCCACAACCTAGCAACCATTCCGAATTATCCCTAAGTTTCCGATTACACGGGCGACTGTCACCATTAACCCAAGTATGGTACACTAACTCCGAAGACAATAGGAAACAGATCACTGGGGGCGCCATTCGGCTGAGAGGAGACAACTCCGACCCTTAGAACCTGATCCGGGTTAAACCGGCGGAGGGAAGTGGCGGATACGTTTATGTAGATGCAGATCACTTCTCCAGTGGTCTCTTTTTTTATGTAAAAATTGAATGGGGAGATGAATGAAATGGAATTGAAAGATCAAGTCGTTTTGGTAACAGGAGCAGGCCGGGGGTTGGGAGCCGAAATTGCAAAGGCATTCGGGCGGGAAGGTGCAAAAGTGGTCGTCAACTATTTTTCCAGTGAAGACAAGGCAAATGCGGTCGCAGCTGAGATTGGGGATAATGCCCTTCCAATCCAAGCGGACGTGCGCAACGCGGAAGATGTGAAGCAATTATTCCAACAGGCAAAAGAACATTTCGGCCAAGCGATTACAACGATCGTCAACAATGCCCTTGTCAACTTTTCATTCAACGGAGACGATCGGAAGCAGTTGGACACGATTGAGTGGAGCGATTTCGCCGGACAATTCGAAGGCAGTGTCAAGGCGACACTCAATACATGGCAAGCAGGCCGAACGGATATGGTGAAAAATAAATTCGGTCGTATTATCAATATCGGAACCAACCTATTCCAACATCCCGTCGTACCGTACCACGACTACAATACGAGCAAGGCCGCCCTTCTGTCGATGACCCGCAATATGGCGAAAGAGCTCGGCCCAAAAGGCATCAACGTCAACATGGTCTCCGGCGGGTTATTATTGAAAACGGACGCCAGTGCGGCCACACCCGATTTTGTGTTTGACATCATTAAGGAGAACACCCCTCTTGGCGAAGTCACCACACCGGCTGAACTAGCAGACGCGGTCCTCTTCTTCGCCTCCCCTTGGAGCCGTTCCGTCACGGGACAGAATTTGATCGTCGATGGCGGCTTGGTGATGAACTGATCCTCTATTATTATGGGTAATTGATGAATTTCACCAAATGGTAACCACCCTGCTTACTTGCCAGTTAGCGGAGGGTGGTTACCCTTTTGTCTTGGTATACAAAGCAAATTTTGCGATAATAGCCGTTGTCCTTTCCTAGCTGACAGCAGGCTCCATAACGTTTCACTTAAACTTCTAAACGCTCCAAACCCAACTTCTCAACGTTTACACCCACCCTCGTAACGTCCACCTTGTATTCCCCATTAAGTTTTGCCTCCAACATTGCGTATCAAAAGTTGCTTTCGTTAGATACTTATGACTGAAATGATTTTAGTTGTAAGGGAGGATTACTATGGAGGCGACAACTTACAAAGGTAACAATAAAATGATCACGGGCATTGTCTTTGGGGTCCTTACATTTTGGCTTTTTGCACAAGCTATGGTGAACGTAGTTCCAGCAGTGCAATCCGATTTGGGTATTTCGCTAGGAACTTTGAACATCGCCATCAGTTTAACCGCGTTATTCTCGGGTATTTTTATTGTGGCAGCGGGCGGCCTTGCGGATCAAGTCGGGCGTAAAAAAATAACATATGTTGGATTGATTTTAAGTATCATCGGCTCTTTATGTTTAGTTTTTACGAACGGTGCGTTTCTACTCATCGTCGGTCGGATTATTCAAGGTCTTTCGGCAGCGTGTATTATGCCGTCAACCATCGCTTTAATGAAAGCCTATTTCGAGGGGGCAGAACGGCAACGTGCCCTTAGTTATTGGTCCATTGGTTCTTGGGGCGGTTCCGGTGTCTGTTCATTCGCGGGTGGTGCCATAGCAACCTATTTAGGGTGGAGATGGATTTTCATCTTCTCCATTGTTTTTGCGCTACTTGCTCTCTGGTTGATGAAAGATGTACCTGAAAGTAAAGGTGAGAAATCGAGAAACAAGTTTGATATCAGCGGCTTGATTGTTTTTATTATTACAATGGTTGCATTAAATATCTTCATCACACAGGGCGCTGACCTAGGTTGGACGAGTGCACTCACATTAACGCTACTGGTCGTAGCAATCATCGGGATTATCATCTTCATCAAAATCGAAAAAGGAAAAGCTGGCGCACTGATCGAATTTGGGTTATTCAAAAATAAGGCGTATACAGGAGCTACCATTTCAAATTTCCTGCTAAATGCGGTTGCTGGAACGCTTGTGGTGGCAAATACGTATGTCCAAGTCGGGAGAGGCTTCACTTCTTTTCAAGCAGGAATCTTATCGCTCGGCTATTTAGTTGCGGTTCTTGGGATGATTCGCGTAGGTGAGAAAATACTGCAAAGAGTGGGAGCAAAAAAACCGATGGTATGGGGGACGATTTTAACCGTAATTGGTGTAGGGGTCATGGGACTCACGTTCTTACCCGGAATCACTTATACGATTATCGTATTTATCGGTTTTGCTTTATTCGGCATCGGCTTGGGAATGTATGCGACACCTTCTACGGATACGGCTGTTGCGAATGCGCCCGATGATAAAATTGGTGCAGCATCCGGAATATATAAGATGGCGAGCTCGCTGGGCGGTGCATTCGGTGTAGCTATTTCCGCGACAGTCTACGCTTCCATATCCGCGGTGAGCAATGTCTCGTTGGCTGCATCCGCGGGGATTGCTGCAAACGTTATTTTCGCCGTCGTTGCATTACTCTCTATCATCATTCTTATTCCAAATAACACAGGACTAAAAGAAAATATCGTGGACGAAAGGGCGATGAAAGGATGAAGAACCAACTCATGAAAATGCTTGACGAGCGAAAAGAAGAAATGATTCAAATCCGCCGTCATTTGCATGAAAATCCGGAGTTATCCTTTAAAGAGGAAAAGACAGCGCAATATATTATCGATTTTTACAAAGGGAAAGACGTTGACATTCAAACGAATGTTGGAAATGGATATGGTATCATCGTGACTATCAAAGGCGGGAAACCTGGTAAAACGATTGGTCTGCGTGCGGATTTTGACGCATTGCCCATCCATGAGGAAGCCGATGTACCCTTCAAATCGAAAAATGAAGGAGTGATGCATGCTTGCGGGCATGATGGGCATACAGCCTATTTACTCATTCTTGCGGATTGCTTGATTCAATTAAAAGCAGAGTTATCAGGGACCTATAAAATCATCCATCAGCATGCGGAGGAAGTACCGCCCGGTGGAGCAAAAAGTATTGTTGAATCCGGCCTCCTGGATGACTTGGATGCGGTATACGGGATTCATCTATTCCCAACGAATCCGGCCGGCGACGTCGGTTACCGCAGCGGCTATGCAATGGCAGGCCGCACCTACTTCAAATTGACGATACAAGGTGTCGGCGGTCATGGATCATCCCCTCATTTAGCGAATGATGCCATCGTAGCGGGTGCATATTTCGTAACGGCCGTTCAAACCGTAATCAGTCGTCGATTGAACCCATTTGACATGGGAGTGATCACCATCGGATCATTCGACGGCAAAGGTCAATTTAACGTTATCAAAGACAGCATCGAGATTGAAGGCGATGTTCGATATATGACTGCCGAGACGCAGGAATTGATTGATAAGGAAGTCCATCGGATTGTAAAGGGCATTGAAGCGGAATTCGGGGTGACATGTGAACTGGAGTATGTTCCGGATTATCCGCCGCTTTACAACGATCCTGAGATTACAGCCGGTGTAGTTAAAGCCGTCGAAAATTCAAAGGAACCGGAAATTAAGAAAATCGTCGAATTTCAACCATTCTCCGGCTCAGAAGACTTTGCCTACTACGCAGCAAAATTCCCAGCTTGCTTTTTCTATATTGGCAGCAAACCGAAAGGCGTGGAAAAGGCCTATTTCAACCATCATCCAAAATGGGATATTGACGAAGATGCCCTACTCGTTGCGGCAAAAGCAGTGGCCGAAGTTGTTTGTAGTATCGGGGAATAGAAGAGGTGCCAGGTACTCTAATTTTTGTACCTGGCATCATAACCCCATCCTCCTACACAGGTGCACTAACCTTTGATATGATGAAGGTAAATCATCAGGCACACATCTACGGAGGAAACCATGAAAAAAGTCGCGGTCATCCAAGATCTATCATCGTTCGGTAAATGCTCACTCACAGCTGCCATTCCCGTCCTGTCGGTAATGGGAGTCCAAGCGTGCCCTTTACCAACTGCCATCTTTTCGGCGCAAACGGAATATCCGAGTTATTTCTGCGAGGATTTAACAGCGAAAATGCCGTTTTTTATAGAAGAATGGAACAAGCTGAATGCAAATTTTGACGGGATACATACGGGCTTCATTACAGGTAAAGAGCAAATTACCCACATCCTTCTTTTTTTAGATACGTTTTATAATAAAGATACCTTGTTACTCGTGGATCCTGTAATGGGAGATATAGGAGAGGCGTATACGAACTTTGATGATGACTTGCTGGGGCAAATGAAAGAACTGATTAAACAGGCAGATGTCATAACGCCGAATGTAACGGAATGCTGCCTGTTGACCGGATTATCGTATGACAGGCTGTATCGCTATGGAAACGAAAAAGACTTTTTAAAAGCGATCCAGGAAGCTGGCCAGCAACTCCAGCAGGAAACCGGCGCCCAAATCATCATAACGGGAATTAATCCGCCGGGAGATACCCAAGTTATCGGAAATATGTATGTAAGCGGGGACAGAACCGTGTATAGTTCTGCTCCGTTTAATGGAAAAAGCTATTCCGGTACAGGTGATTTATTCGCATCCGTCTTAATGGGCAGTCTGATGCGCGGGGAAGATCTTGAGCAGGCAATCCGGCTTGCGGAAACGTTTTTGACGGCAGCCATTCAGGATACTGATGCGGAAGGAACACCTACTGTAGCCGGGGTGAATTTTGAAAGGTATTTGAGGTTATTGTTATGAAGAACAACGAGGAACCAGGCCCATCCTGATTTTCAGGGGACCTGGTTCCTTTTTGCATTTACTTTTTTAATTGTTCGGTACCGTTTTACAGCCGTTCATCCGGATCGGCGAGCGTGCCCTCCCAACATTCCGCCCCTTTCAATCCCGGAATGGAATCCGCTTTGAAAACCGGGTTGAGGCCTTGGCGGCGCTGGGCTGTAAAATCTTGCAACACTTTGAAAGCGACCCGCCCCAGCAACACGATGACTACCAAGTTGATGATCGCCATGAAGCCCATGAACAAGTCCGCCATATCCCAGACGACCCCCACTTTGGCCATCGCCCCGAAAAACACCATCCCCAACACGAGAATCCGATAAAGTACCATCCAATTTTTATTGGCATTGATGAATTCGATATTCGTTTCACCGTAATAATAGTTCCCGACGATGGAACTGAAAGCGAAGAACATGATGGCGATGGCGACGAAGTAAGGGGCCCACGAACCGACATGGACTGCCATCGAAGCCTGCGTCAACAAAATACCGTTCTGTTCCCCCGTTTCATACAATCCGCCGAGTAAGATGATGAATGCCGTAGCCGAACAGATAATGATTGTATCAAAGAACACACCCAAACTTTGGACAAGCCCCTGTTTGGCCGGATGGGACACATTGGCCGTCGCCGCGGCATTCGGCACACTCCCCATACCCGCCTCGTTGGAGAACAGGCCCCGGCGGATCCCTTGCATCATCGCCGCCCCAACCCCGCCGCCGACGAACTCTTTCAATCCGAAGGCATGTTCAAAGATCAAGAAGAACATCGCCGGAATCTGGGTGATATTGATGGCCACGATGAATAGCGCCAAAATGATGTAGAACGTAGCCATGATCGGGACGATCGCCTGCGTCACTTTAACAATGCGCTTCACCCCGCCAAATACAATAAATGCAGTCAAGATTACGAGAAAGATTCCAACAACCCAATTCGGCACGCCGAAGACATCCACGAATGATTGGCTGATCGTATTGGATTGCACCGAATTGAACACGAAACCAAAGCTCATCGTCAAAAGGACCGCAAATACGACCCCAAGCTTCCGCTTGCCGAGTGCCTTCTGTATGTAATACGCCGGCCCACCACGGAACGTGTCACCATCCCGCACTTTATACACTTGGGCGAGCGTACTCTCTACAAACGCGGTTGCCATTCCGATAATGGCGATGATCCACATCCAGAACACGGCACCGGGTCCGCCGATTCCGATCGCGAGAGCCACCCCGGCGACATTCCCCGTACCGACGCGAGACGCGGCACTGATTGTGAATGCCTGGAAAGGGGAAACACCGTCATTGCTCTCCTTTTTTTCAACAATGAGGCGGAACATCTCCCCGAACAGCCGGATTTGCACAAAGTTCGTACGGATGGTGAAATAGACACCCAACACCAATAGTAAGGCGATTAAAATATACGTCCAAATGAAATTATTCAACGGCCCGACTAACCATTCCAACACAGCTGAAACCATACGGACACCTCCTTACTGTGCTATACCCTGCAAGGAAGCGGATTACGCAATTTTATTTAGCTTCATCTCATAAAACTACGGCAGCAATCAACCCGAATAGAAAAAGAGGAATACTATAATGAAGGAAGGTCGGCACGCAAGAATCCCAAATATGATTGTGCTTGCCGTCTGCATTCAATCCAGCTGTCGGTCCGAGGGTACTGTCGGAAGCAGGTGAACCTGCATCTCCGAGCGCTCCCGCTGTCCCGATCAAGGCAGCTGTTGCCATTGGAGAAAAACCGACTGCTGCACAAATTGGCACGAATAGTGCCGCAATAATTGGAATCGTACCGAAGGATGAACCGATTCCCATCGTTATCAATAATCCGACGAGTAGCATTACGATGGCAATCGTCACTTTATTATCACCTATGATGTCTGCTGCAGATGTTACCAGCGTATTTACAGCGCCTGTCTCTTTCAGTACGGTGGCATATCCCGAAGCGATCAGCATAACGAAGGCAATCATACCCATCATGCCAATCCCGTCATTTACAATCTTGTCCCCATCACGGAATGGGATGACATTCGTTACGAACATCACGAAGATTCCGGCGAGCGCTCCCAATATGAGAGTGTCCGTAATCAGCTGAACAGCCAGCGCAGTGAGAATTGATGCAATCGTAAAAACGTGGCGATACGTAAAACGCAGGTCCTGCTCTTGAACAGCTTCCTCTCGCTCTTCATTGACCAACCCTGCCTGTCCATCACCGTAGTCACGTTTTTTACGATATGTAATAAAAATAGCTACCAATAAACCAACAATCATTCCTGAGCCTGGAATAAGCATGGCCATATTTGCAGTAGCAAGCGAAATATCCATGCCGCCCGCTTTCATTTCATCGATGATAATTCCTTTAAAAATTAATCCGAAGCCCGCAGGAACCATAATATACGGAGCCTTCAAGCCGAATGTCAATGCAGCAGCTAACGCTCGGCGGTCAATTTGCATTTTATCGAATAAATGAAGCATCGGTGGAATTAAAATCGGAATGAATGCTATATGTATTGGTACCACGTTTTGTGATAAACAAGATACCCCCGCAATCGCCAGCACTAAGATCGCCCGTTTACCTTTCAATACATTGATCAAGCTCTTCACCAAGAAACCGGCGATACCAGACATGCCGATCATGACCGCAAACATACCGAGCAAAATATAGCTTAACGCCGTATTCGCCTGTCCGCCCATTCCTGAGACGAGAATTGTTGTTGTTTCTGCTAATGATAAGCCTTCCATTAAGCCGGCAAGACCGGCCGCAGCTAAGATGGCAAAAATGACATTGACACGGAGCAAACTGAGCACTGCCATGACAATGACTGAAATAACTACTGAACTCAATAACATAATTGTCCTCCCGTAGACCTCTGTTCCTCTGCCAGTCTCCCTTCTCGAAGACCAGCATTCATTCACATTCCTACTGACAACGCAAAGTAGACAGAAGATCGATGTTTATCATACCATCTTCTGCCCTTACTTTGTCACCTGTCGCTTCGTTTAGTTGAAAGTATTTTATTCCTTTTTTTATACTCAACAATTTACTTTATATAAAAAGAAGAACCATCGATTATCTCCACTTCTTCCCTTTTTTCAATTTCCCTGATTAATGTAAACAGGGCTTCATCCTTCTGTTTGGCCTCAATCATACAATCGATTTGTGGAACGGAACCTTTGATTCCGTTCAAAAACCTGAAAAACATGTCGGCGTCCACATAATCGGCATGATGGCGAAATTCTTTTTGACTTTTCGGGCTAGAGATATGCATTTTAATCGGAAGAGGAGAGCCCTTCCATGTCGTAGTGACCCGATCCCACTGATCCTCCCACGATGCCTCACGGTGATGAGCTAGATGATGATGATAGTCAAATACGAGCGGAATTCCTAATTTCTCGCATAGAAAAAGCGTATCCTCAAGTGTAAATGAAGTGTCATCGTTTTCCAGCATGATCAGCTGCTGAATGGGTGACGGAACCTCGCTCCAATTGGTAACAAAACGCTCCAATGATGTTTCCGTTTCTTTATAGTTGCCGCCGACATGAAGTACACAACGATGAGTCGGATCTATTTTCATTCCCTTTAATAGCATATAATGCAGTTTTAAAGTTCGTAACGAATTGATCAATACGTCTGGTTTCGGGGAATTCAACACAACAAAATGGTCAGGATGAAAATCAACGCGCAGATCGTGCTTCCTGACAAACTCCCCGATTTCGCGCAGCTTCCCTTTTAACGGCCGCATATAATCCCAACCCGAAAGCTCCTCATGGTTGGCCAAAGGAATCAGCCGAGAAGTAAGGCGGTAAAAGTGAATGTCATTAAAGACATTATGTTTTAGTAGCCGGAGTGTATTTTCCAAATTCTCCAATGCAATCCGTTCCAACTTCCGGATCGCCGCTTCCCGATCCTCGATTTTTTGGAACTGGGCAAACGTCATCGTTTTCGACGGAGACGCATTTTTCAATTCCATACTCATCGCCACATAGCCCAGCCGCACAATCATCATAAACAGCCTCATTTCTTACATAAGTAATTAGACCTTTTCAAGTTAGTTTCCGCATGGCGACAACAAATATACGGCTGTTGGAAGGGACTAATTTCTAAATAGCGGTCGTCTTGACCTCACTTGCACCAAGAAGTAAAAGTGCATAACGAAACACCAAAACCCAAGATGTTGGTGTTTCAACATTCTTGGGTTTCTCAATGGTTCATTATTGAACATACTCAATTTCATGAATATACAGCTGAAAATCCTTTTGATCTTCTCTTTCATTTTTTACTTTTAGTTTTCCTTCATATAAGGATTCCCCTGTTGCTAAATCTCCTATAAAAATGGTGTTTCCGTTATCTGTTGAATGAACGGTATACAACTTTCCATTCATCACCTTCATATAAGGAGCATTCTCATCATCCATACTATCTAAATCATATGTCAGCGTTTCGCCCCATTTTTCGTTTTGAATGTCATACTGGTGGACTTCTAAACCACTGGCTGACTGTGATGGAATATAGAGTGTAGAATTAAGAATAGCAGACGCATTATTTATTGAATTCAGTGCTTCCTCCGGGACGGCTAGTTTTTTAGACTGATTGTTTTCTAAATCATACACCATGAATTCATTAATAACTGGATTTAATTCTCCATCGCTTTGTACCATTTCATTTTCAACAGCCTCTATTTTAATTAACAGAAATTTATTTTGCTGCATGGAGTAATGATCATTTATGATTCTTACATCAGACCAGCCATTCTCTACCGCAGGAATAGAAATAATCGATTCATCACTTAGCAATTTCTTCTCACTCACATCAAATGTATAGACTCGTAATTCATTTTCAATATTTTTCTTTATCCGAGAGCCCCGTGTAATTATCTTTAATTCACCATCTATGACTTGGACATCTTCAACCTGCATCCAACCATAATTCTCTCTTTCAGGTATATCTAACTGGATCGGTGTAATTTCTTTTGTTTCTTTATTTAGCACTTCAATATCAAAGGATAACCCTGTCATTGGGTGTACATTGTTTTTCGCTTTAATATTGGCATATGCTATTAGATTGTCATTTTCAAAAAAATAATTAGGCATCAAATACTTACTCCGCATAAAAGCCCTGTGCTGTTTCACTAAATCATCAAAACGTGGCGGAACGCTTAATCTCTCTAACTTTCTCAAAAATGATAGGTTGCTTGGATCAATTGTTTCTTCACTAGTAATTTGTAAAGGCTGATACATGTGACCTACTGGGTAATGACCGTCCAGCATCAAATGTTTCACTTCATCCTCATTGCCACTAACTTTTTCAAATTCAATTTTCACATGGTTGTTTGCAGCGAAGCTTGATTGTATATAAAAAGTTCCGATAACAAGTAGCGTCACCAAACAAATTGAAATGGTTTTCCAATAGCGCTTCATCTATGTGACCCCCATCAAACCCTTATTTTATTCTTAATCAGAAAATTACCCGTCCAAATTGCACAAGCCAAAACAAGAAGACCTGCTACTATTTCCATGAAAAATAGTTCTGTTGGATAAAAGTAATTTCTTAAAATGAACTCATTCACTAGTATCGGTGCAATGAAGATGAAAATGGAAGCTGCACAATAGAGCAGTCCATACAGAATCCCTTTGATGCGATAAGATCGTTCAAACAAGATCGCTGTAAAAACAATACAAACAGCCGCGATTCCAGTACCATAATAAAGCACAAATTCAATAAAAGTATTTGGAAACAAGATCTCCAAATCAGGAACATTGATAATTTCATGAACAGTGAGATCGGTACGGAACTCACTTGGAACCATCCACTGTAAAACTTTAATTTCAACTGGCAGTAATAATAGCTGTAAGGCAACGAGACCTAAAACATAAAATAAAATCGTTGTCGCCTTTGCTAAATATATATGGAGACGTGCTGTTGGCAACATGAACAAACGATAACTAAATGTATTTTTCCCAAGCCAATCACGATACCAAATAAAAAAGACGTAAATTAGTAAGGTAACGAGACAAACTACAATGGGTCCCATAAACCAAGCTGTTCGATATATGTCTAAAAAAGACATTTTCGCATATTGGATAGACTCGCTTTTTGGCACTAACTCATTGTAACTAAACTTACTTCTACGACTTAAATACAATTGCGCTTCCACAATAACCCCAATAATTTGCGAAAGGATCGTGATTCCAATCAAAACAAGATATAGCTTAAAAAAACGAGTAAACTCGAAATTGACTAACTTCAAATAACGGTTCATGCTTGATACACCTCTCTCATGACATCAATTACTGATTTCCCTTCTGTTTCCCTAACTTCTTCTGTATCAAATTCTTTTAAAACTACGCCATTATCTAGCAGAACCGCCTTATCAATTAAATGTTCGATATCATTAATTTCATGAGTCGTTATAATAACTCCCCGGCCTTCAATTAAATGACTCGTAAATACATCGGCAATTTGCTCACGACTGAATATATCAATTCCTGAAAAAGGTTCATCCATTAAGACATAATCGACATCCATGGCTAAACCAAGAATTAGGTTCACTTTTGCGGTATTGCCTTTCGACAGTTCGGAAATTCGATCTGTTTCATCCAGTTTAAAAAAGTGAAGAAGTTCAGTGGCGCGTTCCTGATTCCAGCTGTCGTAAAAGTCAGCCATGAATGTAAAAGCATCTCGTATTTGCATTTGCGGCAGCATCGTGATCGTATCGGGTATGAAGGTAATTTTTTCATAGCTCTCTTTATGAATTCTTTCACCATCAATGAGGATTTCACCACTATTAATCGGTGTTAATGCCATAATCGCTTTCATAATGGTTGTTTTCCCGACACCATTGATGCCGATTAAACAAGTGATTTTCCCTTTGTCAGCAGTAAAAGACACGCCTTTCAACACTTTCTTCTTGCCAAATTTCTTTGTTACATCTTTTATTTCAATCATCAAGATCCCCCCATTAAGTTAGTTTCCCTTTTCGTACGTATTCTTCACTAAATTTAAGGCCTCTTGGACAGGCACATTGATGGTGCGAACCGACTGAACAAACGTCTCAACTGCCTCCAAAATCAGTTCCTCTCTTACCATTTTTAACACCTGCTCATCTTTCGTAATGCGACTAGGTAAATTCCCTTCCGTAAAAATCAACCCTTGTTCCTCCATTTCTTTATACGCTCGCTGCGCCGTATTCGGATTAATCTTTAGCCGATTTGCCAGTTCCCTTCTTGATGGGATCTCCTGACCCGGCTCAAAGGTACCTCTTGCAATCTGTTCTTTAAAATGCCGAATCACTTGGACATAAACAGGATCACGATTATTAAACTTTACAGCCATAGTCCCAACTCCTAAAAACATAATGTGTTTATCAACACCCTGTATTAAGCGGTTAATACACAAAAAGCAAAAATATGAACAATACCCCATTGACCAAAATTGTATTAACTCTCTAATACAATGATTATAAAAGAATCCACCCAGAAACATGCTGTTGTGTATTACTATGTTAATACACTGACCGCATAAAGTATGACTTCGAATGTATTAAACGGTTAATACACGTTGCAATTTGTATTATATACGTAATACACTTCTAAAGTCAAACAGGATTTTCCATAATTTGAACGTACACTTCGCAACACTACCAACCGCCTACATAAAGTTTTACAAGGAAACTTTCATGCTTAGAGCCCCAAATAGCACACGCAAAGCCCTATCCCTTCTGCTTGCCGGAACTCCAGTAGATACACAGCGCCCTGCAGAAAAAAACCAGGCCCCCTGAATGATGGTGGGCCTGGTGCCTGATTATACTCTCGGACATACAGCAGCTGCTTACTCTGAGAGTTTCTTTTTAATCGTTTCGTTATATTTCTGATTGCCTTCCTTGGTAATTTCATTGTACAAATTATTGCCGTTTTTTGTACTTTCATTGTAGAGATCGTTGCCCGTCTTTGTGACATAATTATATTTTGCATGCTGGTCGGCAATCAAATTACGGTACAGGTTGCGGACGGGATGACCGCTGTCCTCATACTTCGTCCGAAGATACTCTTGTGCAGCCTGCAGCCGTTCTTTTTCCCTTTGGGACTTTTCCTGCAGCTCAACTTTTGTATCCCAAGCAAGCTCTTGGAGGACAACTTTCTGATCCCAAGCTGCATCTTGGCCTTTCTCTTTCCAGTCCCACCATTGCTGCTGAATCACTTCGTATTGCTCCCGCATATATTTTTTCAGTTCTTTCTCGGAATCAACGTAGATGAATTCCCCGTTCCCTGCATCAGCCACTGCTTTCAGCAAGGTCTGCCCTTCATTATCGACATCATAGCCGATAATATTGACGACCGTCTGAATATTGCCGGAAACGAGTTCTCCCGCCGCTTTCACCGGATCACCGCCACAGGTTTCGATGCCGTCGCTCACTACATAGACAACCGCTTCATCTACATCTTCCGGAATATCTTCTTTTACGGTTTCCAGGACAAGTCCGATCGGCGTCCAACCCGCAGGTTTCACGTTGTTGAGTGCCTCCCGGAATGCTGTCTCTTCAAATTTCCCATTATAGAAGTTTTCCGTGCTACTGCAGGAAAGTTCCTTATCCGCTTGGTTGCCGGAGCCTTTATGGCCATACACCCGCATCGATACGGTTGCATCTTCCGGAATCTGTTTGGCGAAATCCAGGACCGCATCCTTCGCTGAATCCATGCGTGACTTGCCGCCCGCCATCGCTTTCATGCTTCCACTCGCATCGATCAGAATGGCGTAATGGGCCGTTTTCAGCTTCGGCTGGTTCACTTGCTCGTCGGGCCTATCATGATCTACAGCCACCGTCGGATTGAACGTTAGAAAAGTCTTCATCCCTTCATAATAATCTTCTCCAAGAAGGTGCAACATTTCATTCAAATACTGCTCCTCCGTCAGATCGTCCGGCCACTCGTCAATCGCGTCCTTGACTTTTTCTTCATCGTAGTTGTCTCCGCTGTAAATACCCGGTTTCCGGAGCAAAGCTTTTTCTACGTCTGTCAATTCACGATCAACGCCTTCTATTTCATAATACTCGGGCTCTGCCAGTTCAAAACCGGTCGATTCTTGTTCAGCAGGCTCCGTTTTTGTCTCCGCCTGCGCCTGAACTTGCGTTTCTTCTTTAGCTGTACAGCCTGCCAACACTATGAGCGTACAAAGCAGACCATATAAAAGCTTCTTCATCCTTCTTTCTCCTTTGTCATTGCCTTTTTAATCGATTATAGCGAATTTTATAGATGACAAAAGAACGGATTTGCAAAATCATCCGAATGGCGTAGTTTGTTCCTGCAATAACAAGAACTTCGGAATAATTCAACAACAATAGAAATAGTGTTATATTTAGTAGACAAGCAAAACAAATATCAGAGAAAGAGGGCATGTCAAAATGGATGTAAAGTTTCCGATTGGGTCATTGCAAGTCCCTGATAATGTAAGCACAGCCGATATTGAAAAATGGCGGAAGGAAATTGAAACGTATACGGATCGGTTAAGAGAAACGGTTGGCTCTTTGAGCGAGGAGGAATTGGAAAAAACATACCGCGAAGGCAGTTATACCATACGCCAGTTGGTTCATCACATAGCGGATTCCCAGCTGAATATGTACCAACGTCTGAAACTGGCTTTGACAGACGACAACCCAACAGTCCCGGCTTTCGATCAGGACAAGTGGGTCGTTCAGCCGGATACCATGCTCCCCGTAGAAAGCTCCCTTAAGATGCTAGAAGGCATAAATGAACGTCTTGCAGCACTGTTCAGCAATATAACGGAAGAGCAGTTAAATCGGCCGTTCATTCATCGAGAAAACGGTGAAATCACCGTGGCAACAAAATTGGCAAAATTATCCTGGCACGAAGAACATCATTTAGCCCATATCAAAATTGCGTTGGCAGGCGGAGAGTCCTGACGTAGCAAACAATTGTTGATCTCGCACAGAACTACGCGATTGCAAAACACCAGGCATCCTCAAATAGCAGATGCCTGGTGTTTGATTGATACTGGTAAAAGTAGCGCAAGTCCAGGCACGCCGATCCATTATCCATCTATCAGGAAACAACTCGAACCCTGCTATCCTGAGCGGATCCCCCTCCTTTTATTCCTAACATTCTACCTGAATTTCAAGTGAAAGAAGGATTCGTGGCTCCCTTGACGAATACTCTTCTTGCGGGCCCATCCCCTCTTGATGTCATTCCCCCATACTTCACCTATTCCCTGATTTTATTTGAACAGGAGTTGAAGTAGTTGGTGATTGTTCTAAAGCCCCGTGCTTTAGCAAATGAAATGAAAATCCTGCGCTCCTTGCAGAGGAAAATGTCCTTATTGCAACAGGACGGCAAACGCCATATGCATCTTGAGAAAGGATGGCAAGGGGAGCAACGGTTCGATCAGTTATTAATGGAGAGGTTGCAGAATGTCGGTTACCTGCTTCACGACCTCTGCCTGGAACAGAACCACTCCGTTTTCCAAATCGATACGCTGCTGATCTCCGAGAAGGGGATATTGCTTTTTGAAATAAAAAATTACGAAGGCGACTATGTATATGGGGCGGAAAACTTCCGCATCCTCCCTTCCGATCAAGAGATTCTGAATCCGCTGCATCAATTGAACCGCAGCATCACCCTGTTCCGTTCCCTGCTGAGTAAATTGAAAATCCAGCTCCCGGTGAAAGGATATATCGCTTTTGTGAATCCTCAATTTACTCTGTATGAGGCCCCGGTGAATGCGCCCATTATCCTGCCTTCTCAACTGCATCGATTTTTGGAGAGAATCAATCAGAACCCATCCTTGCTGAGCAGGCAGCATCGGGAGCTCGCGGATCATTTATTGGAGATGCACTTGCCGATTTCACCGTACGCCCGGATGCCGGATTATCATTTCCAACACTTAGGGAAAGGTATTCTTTGCAATACGTGTCATTCTTTTATGATAAAGACGGGAAGAAAAATCGTTTGCAACAAGTGCGGATATGATGAATCAGTTGAAAACAGCATCATGAGAAGTATAGAGGAATTGACTCTGCTCTTTCCGGATCAACGGATTACGACGTCCATTATTCAACAATGGTGCAGGATCATCGATTCACGTAAAACGATTCGCAGAGTGCTGGTGCAGAACTTTCAACCTGTCGGCAGTAAAAAACAAAGACATTATGTAATCCGCACATAGAGTTTCAAGGGCATTCGGTAAGCTTATAGGCTTTCCGAATGCTTTTTTGATTAAACGAAACTAGATGAATTTGCCCGGATTCCTCTTATGCTATTAAAATCCCTTTAAACGTCCGAACACACCCTAATGAATCGTTTCCAGGCAATTAAAACTCCTACAAACGACCAAATAGGCTCAAACATACAGCTCTCGGACAATTAAACTCTCTTTAAACGACCACGCGAGCACAAACGGACCGCTCCCGGGCAATTAAAAACTCTTTAAACGACCACGCGAGCACAAACGGACCGCCCTCGGGCAATTAAAAACTCTTTAAACGACCAAATAAGCTCAAACATACAGCTCTCGGGCAATTAAACCCTCTTTAAACGACCACGCGAGCACAAACGGACTGCTCCCGAGCAATTAAAACCCTGCTAAACGACCAAATAAACCCAAACATACAGCTCTCGGACAATTAGACCCTCTTTAAACGACCACACGAGCACAAACGGACCGCTCCCGAGCAATTAAAACCCTGCTAAACGACCAAATAAACCCAAACATACAGCTCTCGGGCAATTAAACTCTCTTTAAACGACCACACGAGCACAAACATACAGCTCCCGGGCAATTAAAACCCTTTTAAACGACCAAATAAGCTCAAACATACAGCCCTCGGGCAATTAAACCCTCTCTAAACGACCGTACGAGCACAAACATCCAGCTCCCGGGCAATTAAAAACCCTTTAAACGACCAAACCAGTACAAACGGGTCTACCCCCAAGCTATTCCTCCCTACAATCGACCAAACCAGCGCGCCTAGGACCGCTTCCGGACGATAAAGCTCCTATCAACCAATCAATCAACAACTCTCGGACGATTGCAAAATCAAAACCCCGCCAAATAATAAAAAACCCTCCCCCGGCAAACACCAGGAAAGGGTTGATATGATACAAATATTAACGTTTCGAGAACTGAGGTGCACGACGAGCGCCTTTAAGACCGTATTTTTTACGTTCTTTCATGCGTGCGTCACGTGTAAGAAGTCCAGCAGATTTAAGCGTTGGACGGAAATCAGGGTCTACGTTCAATAGTGCGCGTGCAACACCGTGACGGATTGCGCCTGCTTGTCCTGTGTAGCCGCCGCCGTGGACGTTTACAAGGACATCGTAGCTTCCAAGAGTTTCAGTTGCAACGAGTGGTTGCTTGATAACTTCGCGAAGTGTTTCGAATGGTACGTAGTCTTCGACGTCGCGGTTGTTGATGACAATTTTGCCATCTCCAGGGACGAGACGTACACGAGCTACTGAACTTTTACGACGGCCAGTGCCGAGATATTGTACTTGTGCCAAAGGTGGTTCCTCCTCTTAATTACCCGCGAAGCTCGTAGGCTTCCGGTTTTTGTGCCGTGTGCGGATGGTCCGCTCCAGCATACACATGAAGTTTCTTGAATGTTTGACGACCAAGTGGACCTTTTGGAAGCATTCCTTTGATTGCCAATTCAAGCATTTTTGTCGGGTAGTTGGTACGCATTTCAAGCGCTGTACGTTGCTTGATGCCGCCTGTGTGGCCCGTGTGACGGTAGTAGATTTTATCTTTCAATTTGTTGCCTGTCAATTCAATTTTTTCAGCGTTGATGATGATGACGTGGTCACCTGTGTCAACATGTGGTGTAAATGTCGGTTTATGTTTACCGCGCAAGATCGAAGCAACTTCAGTTGCCAAACGGCCAAGCGTCTGTCCTGCAGCGTCTACAACGAACCATTGACGTTCTACTTCGTGACCTTTAGCCATGAATGTTGTACGCATAGTAGTAATCCTCCTAATAAATCAATCTGTTCCGTTTTCTCTATCCCTAAACACAAGAAACCTTCCGGGGCTTTTTTGTGGGGTTATTGAAATACCATTACTCATCTTATAGGATATTCCACAATAAGTCAAGCGATTTCCGGAAAAACGCCAGGAAAAGTTGCCTCAGTCTCCATAGGTTACGCTATGGAGGTATAAACCGTGTGCTGGTGCGGTTTTGGGTCCCTTTTTCCGGTCCTCCGACTTGAGGATTTCCTTCACGTCTTCGGGGGCGTTCCAGCCGATCCCGACCGCCAGCAGCATCCCCGCAATTGTCCGCACCATATTGTATAAAAAGCCGTCTCCCTCAATCGTCAGAACGAGCAAATTATCCCGTTCCTCAAGTGTCAGCAGACGGACAGTCCGCACTTTATTGGCAGTTGCTGTTTTGGATGAGCAAAAGCTCGTAAAGTCATGCTGGCCAATGAAATAAGCAGCCGCTTTCCGCATCCGCTCCACATCGGGCTTCCATTTGCCAAGGTGGACGGCGTAATTGCGCTCGAACGGACTTTGGATTTCGCTGTACGACCATTTAAAGATATAGGTCTTCCCCGTTGCGGAATAACGCGCATGGAAGTCTTCATCGACATATTCCGCCCCGACTATCCGGATATCTTTCGGCAACAGGACATTCAGCGCCATGACCCAGCGATCGGGTGACAAATCCAGCTTCGTATCGAAATGAATCACTTGCCCATACGCATGAACCCCGGCATCTGTCCTGCCGCTCGCCACCGAATAGACCGTCTTGTCTTTATGAATCTTCCGAAGGGCTTTGTCGATTTCCGCTTGGACGGTCCGCATGCCCGGTTGGAATTGATACCCCGCGAACTGGGTCCCGTCATAGGAAACGGTAGCTTTCACACGTTTCGTCTGCATTCCTTCCACTCCTTACGATCTCACCAGTAAGAGGATCACGACCAGGACAACGAGCAGCCCCATAGCGGCCGTGTCGCGCCAATGCCAATGTAGCTGTCGGTATCGCGTGCGTCCCTCGCCTCCACGGTAGCCTCGCACTTCCATTGCAACAGCCAGGTCCTCCGCCCGTTTAAAGGCACTGACGAAGAGCGGGACGAGCAATGGGATCACCGCGCGGATCCGCTCTTTGATCGAGCCTGTGCTAATGTCCGAACCCCGGGCCAATTGCGCCTTCAGGATTTTATCCGTCTCGTCCATCAATGTGGGGATGAAACGTAACGATATGGACATCATGAGAGCCAGCTCATGGACCGGTAACTTGAACCGCTTGAAAGGCCCCAACAAATCCTCCATCCCGTCCGTTATGGAGATCGGAGAAGTTGTCAGAGTCAAGACAGATGTCATTAACACAAGGACAAGGAAACGGATGGAAATGAATATCCCCTGCCGGAGTCCTTCTTCATATATCTTGATGAATTTCCATTCGAACAGCAAAGCCCCATCTTTCGTGAAAAAGATGTGCATAAGCAGGGTAAAGATAATGAGGAAAATGATCGGTTTCAACCCGTTGATCAGGAAATAAAGCCGGATCCGCGAACTGAAAATAGTCAATAACGTAAAGCCTAACAATACCGCGTATGCTGCGACATTATTCGCCAAAAAGACAGCGATGATAAATAAAAAGACGAATAACAGCTTTGAACGGGGATCCAGTCGGTGAACGAACGAGTCCCCCGGAATATAGCGGCCGAAAATCATCTTCTCAAGCATTAGCGGCCACCTTCCTTCGCAGCAGTAGCAATCGCCGTAGCGAGCTGTTCTTCCGTCAAGGCCAATCCAGGCAGAGTCCGTCCGATCAACTTTTCGATATCCCGCTGGAATTTGACCGAACGTGGCACGCCCAACCGGTATTCAGCAAGTTTGGTTTCATCGCTGAACACTTCTTCCGGCGTTCCGGCCATGACCGACCGTCCTCCGTGCATAATAATCAGATGGTCGGCATATCGGGCGGCATCTTCCATACTATGCGTCACTAGAATCGTCGTCAGCTTCTCTTGCTGGTGAAGCCGATAGAACAGGTCCATGATTTCCTTGCGTCCTCTGGGATCCAGCCCGGCTGTCGGTTCGTCCAAGACGAGAACTGAAGGGTTAAAGGCCAGGACACCCGCAATGGCGACACGGCGCATCTGACCACCGGAGAGATCGAACGGGGACTTCTGCGCCACTTCGGGAGGAAGACCGAGCAATTCAATCAATTCATGGGCCCGTCGCCGCGCTTCTACTTCGGATACGCCGAAATTCATCGGGCCGAACATGATATCCTTTTCAACCGTTTCTTCGAACAGCTGATGCTCCGGAAATTGAAAGACGATCCCGACGTTGCGCCGGATGTCCTTTAACCCTTTCGCCTTGGTCCCGGCGGAAATTTTCGCGTTACCTATCTGTACAACGCCTTCCGACGGTTTGAGCAAGCCGTTCAGGTGCATGAGCAACGTCGATTTACCGGAACCCGTATGACCGATGATCGCCGTATAGGATCCCGAATCGATCGTCGCGTTCACGTCTTGCAAGGCCCGCTTCTCAAACGGTGTATCTTTCCCGTACAAATACCCTACTTGCTGAAGTGAGATGTCCATAATTCATTCACCAACTCTTCTTCCGTCATATGCTCGCCATCCAGTGGCAATCCCGCTTCCCGCAACAAACCGGATACCTTCAAAGCGAATGGCAAATCCAATCCGATTCTCTCCAGTTCCTCCCCATCTGCAAAGATCTCCGCCGGAGTGCCGACCTTTAGCATCTTGCCTCGATTCATGACAATGATGCGGTCCGCTAACAGAACCTCCTCCAAGTCATGGGTGATGGAGATGACCGTCAAGCCCGTTTCCTGTTTCAACTCGCTGACGACCCGGATGACCTCATCCCGTCCTTGCGGATCCAACATGGACGTCGCCTCGTCCAGAATGAGAAGCTCGGGCCGCAACGCTAATGCTCCTGCTATGGCCACACGTTGCTTCTGGCCTCCCGATAGATGATGCGGTTCATGATCAAGGAAATCGGCCATATTCACTTTTTGCAGCGATTCGTGCACACGGGTCACCATTTCTTCGAACAGAACTCCGTTATTCTCCAAGGCGAAGGCCACATCATCTTGTACGGTCGAACCGACAAATTGGTTGTCCGGATTCTGAAAGACGATCCCCATGCGGGAGCGAATCTCCCATAAGTTCTCCTCCGTCAACGGCTCCAGAAATAAATTGACGTTCCCTTCACTCGGAAAGAGCAACCCGATCATCAATTTGGCGAGAGTCGACTTGCCCGACCCGTTATGTCCGACGATGGCAATCCATTCCCCTTCATTGACGGTGAATGACACATGATCGACCGCTTTTCTCGCTTCTTCGCCTTCCACATGATAGGAAAAGCTCACTTGGTCCATGGACAGAATTTCCTTCATCATCAACCACCTCCGAGTCCATCAGCCACTATGTATGGCGTTGCATGATCGCAACGGTTCACCGTAACAGCTTTCTTTCGTTATTAAATCCAATAAAAAAAGCGCGCACCTCATCCGAAGAAATGCGCACAAATCTATGACTGGTGCCGGGTGCTCAATCCGACACGGCGGATGAGGTGCGTAGAGCTAGACCAGTCGGCAACTGCTACGCCGCTGATCGTAACACTCAGCTTTTCAAATTGTCGTATAAATAGAGAATTATTTTCAAAAAGGGTGTGGCTCTGCACAAGTCAGACACACCCTTTTTGAAAGCAGATCGAAACCCGCCGATGCGGACCGATCTGCACGGCTTGCGCCGAATGAAACCCCTTCGGCTTCCGCCCGGGGTTGGATCTTACTAAATTCGCTGCCTAAGGATTAGACAAGCTCGATTACTACAACAGGTGCGCCGTCTCCACGACGTGGACCCATTTTCAAAATACGAGTGTAACCGCCTTGACGCTCTGCATAGCGAGGAGCTACGTTATCGAATAATTTTTGAATTGCAAACACTTCTTGTTCATTACCTTCTGCATCAGCAGTTGTAACGAGTTCACGACGGATGAATTGTGCCACTTGACGACGTGCGTGCAAGTCACCGCGTTTCCCAAGCGTAATCATTTTTTCAACAACGGAACGCACTTCTTTCGCACGCGCTTCTGTCGTTTGAATACGCTCATGTACAATTAAATCTGTAGCTAGATCGCGAAGCATCGCTTTACGTTGTGAGCTTGTACGACCTAATTTTCTGTATGCCATCGAAGTTTCCCTCCTTCAATCTATATGATCGCTCAATCTTCAGTACGCAACTCAAGATTCAGCTCGTCTAGTTTTGCTTTCACTTCTTCAAGTGATTTGCGGCCAAGATTTCGCACCTTCATCATTTCGTCTTCGGTCTTGTTGGCAAGTTCGAGAACGGTATTGATGCCTGCACGTTTCAGGCAGTTGTAAGAACGCACGGAAAGATCCAATTCCTCGATCGTCATCTCAAGAACTTTCTCTTTCTGGTTTTCTTCTTTTTCTACCATGATTTCAGCAGTTTGTGCTTCATCTGTCATGCCGACAAATATATTTAAATGCTCTGTCAGGATCTTTGCCCCGAGCGAAACCGCTTCTTTTGGACCGATGCTGCCATCTGTCCATATATCAAGTGTCAACTTGTCGAAGTTCGTCATTTGACCCACACGAGTGTTTTCCACCTGAAAGTTGACGCGTGAAACTGGAGTGTAAATAGAGTCGATCGGAATAACACCAATCGCAAGATCCTCACGTTTGTTCTGATCAGAAGGTGCATAGCCTCTTCCACGGACCGCATACATGCGCATGCGTAAATGTCCATTTTTACCGAGGGTCGCAATCTGAAGTTCCGGATTCAATACTTCAACATCACTATCATGCGTGATATCGGCAGCAGTAACCGTACCTTCACCCTTAACATCTATTTCAATCACTTTCTCTTCGTCCGAATAGATTTTGAGAGCCAGTTTCTTCACATTCAAAATAATGGTGGCAACGTCTTCCACGACACCTTCAATAGTTGAGAATTCGTGAAGGACCCCATCGATTTGAATAGACGTTACGGCAGCTCCTGGTAATGAGGAAAGAAGGATGCGGCGCAAGGAGTTCCCTAATGTGTTCCCATACCCACGCTCCAACGGTTCGATAACAAATTTACCGAACTTGGCATCTTCACTGATCATAACTGTTTCAATCTTCGGTTTCTCAATTTCGATCATTCATTTACCCTCCTTCAAAACGTCGAATGTATATAGGCCGTTCCATATTGAAATCGATTTTCACAGACGGCAAAATGCAATCGCACAATTCTATTTTTGACAAAAATTGTGTTTCTCAATCAAATGGAATAAAAGCCATTATACACGGCGGCGTTTTGGTGGGCGGCATCCGTTGTGCGGAACCGGAGTAACATCACGGATTGCAGTAACTTCGATACCTGCTGCTTGAAGTGAACGGATTGCCGCTTCACGACCAGCACCTGGTCCTTTAACAGTTACTTCCAATGTTTTAAGGCCATGTTCCATAGATGCTCTTGCAGCTGTTTCAGCAGCCATTTGAGCAGCGAACGGAGTCGATTTACGGGAACCTCTGAAACCTAATGCACCCGCACTTGACCATGAAAGTGCATTTCCTTGCATGTCAGTAATAGTTACAATTGTGTTGTTGAACGTCGAACGAATATGCGCGATTCCCGCTTCGATATTCTTTTTCACACGACGTTTACGAGTTTGTTGTTTACGTGCCATGTTAAGAAGAACCCTCCTTTACTTATTATTTTTTCTTGTTAGCAACTGTCCGTTTTGGACCTTTACGTGTACGTGCATTGTTTTTCGTGTTTTGTCCGCGAACCGGCAAACCGCGACGGTGACGGATTCCACGGAAGCTACCGATTTCCATCAAACGTTTGATGTTAAGGGAAGTTTCACGACGAAGATCCCCTTCCACTTTCAGGCTGTCGATCTGTTCACGAATTTTATCAAGTTCTGCATCAGTCAAATCACGAACGCGAGTTTCTTCCGAAACGCCGGCTCCCGCTAACACTTTTTGTGCAGTTGTTTTCCCAATACCGAAAATGTAAGTCAATGAAATGACAACGCGCTTATCGCGCGGAACGTCTACTCCAGCAATACGTGCCATATAGATTGTGCACCTCCCTTTGAATTAACCTTGTCGTTGTTTATGTTTTGGATTTTCACAGATTACCATGACTCGGCCGCGTCTGCGAATGATTTTACATTTCTCACAGATCGGTTTTACAGATGGCCTTACTTTCATCTTACCCAACCTCCTTCAATAGTCCGGAGTGCAAAAGTTTACTTGAAACGGTATGTGATACGACCACGTGTCAAATCGTAAGGCGAAAGTTCCATTGTCACTTTGTCGCCAGGCAGGATGCGGATAAAGTGCATACGAATCTTACCGGATACATGCGCAAGAATCGTGTGGCCGTTTTCCAGCTCCACTTTGAACATCGCATTAGGCAACGTTTCGACTACGGTTCCTTCAACTTCAATTACATCGTCTTTCGCCATCAATCCTGTCTCCCTTCTATATCCAATAAAGGTTCTCACCATCGAGCGGCCTCGGTCGCTTTTCAGCGTAACTCAACATATGTCCGGATTGCATGAGTGATGTTCGAAAGACGTCTGTCACATTTCGTTTCCCGCTGGCCGCTCCTGGCCCACATGATGGGATCCGCATCGGCTTCAATGACGGATGACCAAGTGGCCATGGATGAGTTTTTCATTGTGTTATACAGTTCTTTCCACAAAACACATTATACATGCACATGCAGGAAAATGCATTCGGTGTGCTCCAGAACGGCATACCCACTGAACTCCGACCAGTTCCTATACCGGGCACCATATGCTTTTGCAGCTCGTTGTAATGTCCCTTCCGTGCAGCTAACACAGTGAAAACCTGCATATAACACTCTGTGCCCGGAAAGGATCACTGAACGCTCGCTTTGTTCAATACTGCGTCCAGATCATTGAAAACGTCCTTGATGTCCTGTTGCCCATCGATGTTCGACAGCACACCTTTAGCTTCATAATAAGCCAGAAGCGGTGCCGTCTGATTCATATTTACTTCCAGACGGTTCGTAACAGTTTCCGGATTGTCATCCGCACGCTGATAGAGTTCGCCACCATCTTTATCACATTTTCCTTCAACCTTTGGAGGATTGAATTGTAAATGATAAGAAGTACCGCACACTTTGCAGATACGACGACCTGTCAGCCTTGCGACCAATTCATCTTTCTCTACTTGAATGTTGAGAACATGCTCAATCTTGCGTTCCATATCAGCAAGCAGTCCATCGAGCGCTTCCGCTTGAGGTACTGTTCGCGGGAACCCGTCGAGCAGAAAACCTTGATCGCAATCGGATTTGCTTAATCGTTCACGTACAATTCCGATAGTCACTTCATCAGGCACAAGAGCTCCCTGATCCATGAACGACTTCGCTTTGACTCCAAGTTCCGTGCCTTCTTGGATAGCAGCACGGAACATATCGCCTGTAGAAATATGAGGGATTCCGTACTTTTCGACAATACCGTCCGCCTGTGTACCTTTACCGGCTCCAGGCAGACCCATTAATACGATATTCATACGCCTTGCCCTCCTTCATGCCACGGGAAGGAACCTCCCAGTGGACTTTATTTAATAAATCCTTTGTAATGCCGTTTCACCAGTTGCGATTCCAATTGCTTCATCGTTTCCAGAGCAACCCCGACAACGATGAGCAAGCTCGTTCCACCGATTTGCATGGCAGATGGGAGGTTTGCAAACTTGATGAAGAAAATCGGCATGACAGCTACAGTTGCCAGGAAGATCGCGCCGACAAATGTGAGTCGGTAGAGCGTGCTAGTCAAGTAGTCTTGTGTGTTCTTTCCTGGACGGATGCCCGGGATATAAGCGCCCTGTTTTTTCAGATTATCTGCAATGTTTTCCGGGTTCACCTGGATGAACGCATAGAAATACGTGAACGCGAGGATCAATGCGACATAGAAGACCAATCCTAACGGTCTCTCGTAGTTGAACGTATTCATGATGAACGATGTCACATTGTTCGGTTCAAAGAATGCAGCAATCGATTGTGGTGTTATGAAAAACGCCACAGCAAAGATCACGGGAATGACCCCTGCAGCATTTAATTTCAATGGTAAATGTGTCTGTTGACCAGCCGTTGTTTGGCTACGTCCAGTGACACGCTTCGCATATTGGATCGGAATTTTACGCAAAGCTTCTTGTACGTAAATGACTCCGACAATTACCGCTATAATCACGAGGAGCAAAAGAAGCATTATCGCTAGTTTGATGAACAGCGCATCGCCCGCATCCTGGATTTGAGTTGCGTAAAGTTGGTTGACTGCATTCGGGAGAGCCGACACAATACCAGCAAAGATGATGATGGAAATCCCATTTCCGACACCTTTCGCCGTAATTTGCTCGCCTAACCAAAGAAGGAATGCAGTTCCTGCCGTCAATACGATCGCGATAACCACATATGTCGAAACACCTTCGCTTATGATCAGCTTGCCGTCATACATCCGGTTGAAACCGAAAGACATGGCAATCGCTTGGATAAACGCAAGGATTATCGTGAAATACCGTGTGAACTGTGCAAGCTTCCGTCTTCCGACATCCCCTTGCTTCGCCCATTCAGTAAATTTCGGCACAACATCCATTTGTAATAACTGCACAATGATGGATGCCGTAATGTATGGCATGATTCCCATTGCAAAAATGGAGAATTGCGCTAAAGCGCCCCCGCCAAATGTATTCAATAACCCGATGAATTGATTGGTTTCTTGTTGTAAAGCAGTTGCATCAACGTTTGGAACGGGAATGAATGTCCCTAGTCTAAAAACGATGAGCATAAGCAGTGTGAAAATGATTTTAGATCGGATATCTCTAACACGCATAAAGTTGGAGATCGTCTGAAACATTAAACCACCTCGGTTTGCCCGCCCGCTTTCTCAATGGCTTCTTTTGCAGAAGCGGAGAATTTGTGAGCTTTGACAGTGATCTTTTTCTCAAGAGTTCCGTTTCCAAGAATCTTAATTCCAGATTTGGCGTTGCTCACGATGCCTGACTCAATCAATAGTTCTGGAGTCACTTCTGCACCTTCGTCAAAGCGATTCAATGTATCTAGATTGACGATCGCATACTCTTTGCGATTGATGTTGGTGAATCCACGTTTCGGAAGACGTTGGAATAGTGGAATTTGTCCACCTTCGAATCCTAAACGCACGCCACCGCCGGAACGTGAGTTTTGACCGTCATGACCGCGACCAGATGTTTTACCGTGACCTGACCCTGTTCCGCGTCCAACACGTTTGCGTTTTCTGCGAGCGCCTTCGGCTGGTTTCATATCGTGTAATTTCATCTTTTTTGGCACCTCCTTATTTCAAAATAGGAATTATTGTTCTTTAACTGAGACCAAGTGTTCCACTCTGCTGATCATGCCACGGATTGCGACATTGTCTTCGTGTTCAACTGTTTGGTTCAGTTTGCGTAGTCCAAGTGCTTCTACAGTTTTGCGTTGTGCCGGCTTAGAGCCGATCACGCTTTTTTTAAGGGTGATTTCAAGTTTGTTCGCCATTGTGTTTCCCCCCTTAACCTAGCAGTTCTTCTACAGATTTACCGCGTAGTTTGGCAACATCCTCAGCGCGTTTTAGATCTTTCAAACCCGCTACAGTTGCACGGACCATGTTGATCGGTGTGCTAGAACCGAGGGATTTGGAAAGGATATCTGTGATACCTGCAAGCTCAAGTACCGCACGGACAGGTCCACCAGCGATAACTCCAGTACCCGGTGCAGCTGGTTTGATGAGGATTTGTCCTGCACCAAAGCGACCGATCACTTCGTGTGGCGTAGTTCCCTTGACCATCGGTACGACAACCAAATTCTTTTTCGCGTCTTCGATTGCTTTACGGATTGCATCTGGAACTTCTTGTGCTTTCCCAGTACCGAAACCGACACGTCCGTTTTTATCTCCGACAACGACGAGAGCAGTGAAGCGGAAACGACGTCCACCTTTCACAACTTTAGCTACACGGTTAATCGTAACTACGCGCTCTTCGAATTCACTTTTGTTTTGTTCATTACGACGCATGAAATATGTCCCTCCTTCTTAATTAAAATTCCAGACCGTTTTCACGAGCTGCGTCCGCGAGAGCTTTTACACGGCCGTGAAATAAGTATCCGCCACGGTCGAAAACAACCGTTTTTACGTCCTTTTCTGCAGCTTTTTTCGCGATCATTTCGCCCACTTTGGCTGCTGCTGCAGTGTCAGCTTTTGCATCTGCTGCAAATTCTTTATCCATCGTTGAAGCACTTGCAATTGTCACGGAGTTGATATCATCGATCAATTGCGCATAGATGTGCTTGTTCGAACGGAAAACGTTCAAACGTGGACGAGCTGCAGTTCCGCTGATTTTCGTACGGACACGGCTATGACGTTTTTTACGCACAACGTTTTTGTCTTGTTTCGTAATCATCGTGGTCACTCCTTCCGGATGCCTTTAAGCGGCATTATTTACCTGTTTTACCTTCTTTACGACGTACTTGTTCGCCTTCGTAGCGAATCCCTTTGCCTTTATACGGCTCTGGTGGACGTACTTGTCGGATATTCGATGCTAGTGCACCAACGCGTTCTTTATTGATACCGCGAACGATAACTTTTGTGTTAGAAGGAACTTCTACTTCGACTCCTTCTTCTGGTGTGAACTCAACAGGATGTGAGAAACCGACGTTCAAGACAAGTTTCTTCCCTTGAAGCTGAGCACGGTATCCAACCCCAATCAATTCCAATGAACGTTCGAAACCTTTAGATACACCAGTCACCATATTATCGAGAAGTGAACGTGTTGTTCCATGGATAGAACGGTGTTCCTTGGATTCAGAAGGGCGTGTCAACGTGATTACGTTGCCTTCCTGCTCGATTTTAATATCCGGATTAAATGTGTTTGTTAGTTCGCCTTTCGGCCCTTTAACAGTGATGAAGTTATTATCAGCGATAGTAACTGTCACGCCTTCAGGGACCTCGATCGGCTTTTTACCAATACGGGACATTCCATTGCACCTCCATTCATTTGTTGCGGATTACCAGACGTAAGCTACTACTTCTCCGCCTACTTGTTTAGCGCGTGCTTCTTTGTCAGTCAACACGCCATTTGATGTGGAAACGAGGGCGATGCCTAAGCCGTTCAAAACTTTTGGTACTTCGTTAGATTTTGCGTATACGCGAAGACCTGGTTTTGAGATACGTTTTAGACCAGTGATGACACGCTCGTTGTTTTGACCATATTTAAGGAAAATGCGGATGATACCTTGTTTGCTATCTTCCACGTATTCCACGTCGCGGACGAAACCTTCACGTTTCAAGATTTCTGCGATTTCTTTTTTCATGTTTGAAGCAGGTACTTCAAGCTTCTCGTGACGAACCATGTTCGCGTTACGAATGCGTGTAAGCATATCTGCGATCGGATCACTCATTGTCATTTCATTTACCTCCTTCCCAAATTAGGGGATTACCAGCTGGCTTTTTTAACGCCCGGAATTTGTCCCTTGTATGCTAGTTCACGGAAACAAATACGGCAAAGTTTAAATTTACGGTAGACCGAGTGCGGACGGCCACAACGCTCACAGCGTGTGTACTCTTGCACTTTGAACTTTGGCGTACGTTTTTGTTTAGCGATCATTGATTTTTTAGCCACGTTTTCGCCTCCCTCTTAGTTTACTTTTGGAACGGCATGCCGAACTGCGTCAATAGCTCACGAGCTTCTTCGTCGGAGTTTGCAGTCGTAACGATGACGATATCCATACCGCGTATTTTAGAAACTTTATCGTAGTCGATTTCAGGGAAAATTAGTTGTTCTTTTACACCTAATGTGTAGTTTCCGCGACCATCGAATGCTTTCTTGGAAACACCACGGAAGTCACGTACACGCGGTAGTGAAATCGAGATTAGCTTATCGAGGAACTCATACATACGCTCACCGCGTAGTGTAACTTTTGCTCCGATCGGCATTCCTTCACGGAGACGGAATCCAGCGATCGATTTCTTCGCTTTTGTGATGACCGGTTTTTGACCGGAGATGATTGTTAAATCTTCCACTGCCGCATCAAGTGCTTTTGTGTTTTGGACCGCATCACCAACACCCATGTTAATGACGATTTTGTCCACTTTTGGTACTTGCATTACTGATGTATATTCAAACTTGCTCATAAGAGCAGGTGTGACTTCGCTTTTGAACTTTTCTTTTAAACGGCTCATCTATTGGACCTCCTTTCATCTGCTGCTTATTTATCTAGTGGTTCACCGGATTTTTTAGCAACACGAACTTTTTTGCCATTTTCGAATTTGTATCCTACCCGACTTGGCTCGCCTGTTTTCGGATCGATAACCATGACGTTCGATACATGGATCGCTGCCTCTTGGCTCATAATTCCACCTTGAGGATTTTCTTGGTTGGGTTTCGTATGTTTCTTGACGATGTTGACACCTTCTACAAGCACACGGTCCATTTTAGGGAAAGCAGCAAGGATCACACCAGTTTTGCCTTTGTCCTTACCAGTGATGACCATTACTTTATCACCTTTTTTAACATGCATTCTGTCGCACCTCCTTGATTGGCACTATCATGTGGATTAAAGAACTTCTGGAGCGAGTGAAATGATTTTCATGAAGTTGCTGTCTCGTAGTTCACGAGCAACTGGTCCGAAAATACGTGTTCCACGCGGGCTCTTGTCGTCACGGATGATAACACATGCGTTTTCGTCAAACGTGATGTAGGAACCGTCTTTACGACGAACTCCGCTTTTTGTGCGAACGATTACTGCTTTTACGATGTCGCCTTTCTTGACAACGCCGCCTGGTGTAGCCTTCTTCACTGTACATACGACGACATCACCGATGTTAGCGACTTTACGGCCTGTTCCGCCTAGTACTTTAATTGTGAGAACTTCACGGGCGCCTGAGTTGTCGGCAACTTTCATACGACTTTCCTGTTGGATCATTGAGGTACCCTCCTCTCGGATTTACTGTCCGAACGTTATTTAGATGATGATCGCTTTCTCAACGATTTCCGTTACACGGAAACGTTTTGTCGCTGATAATGGACGAGTTTCCATAATGCGGACGACATCTCCGATTTTCGCTTCGTTCAATTCATCATGGGCCTTGAACTTTTTAGAATACTTTACACGCTTGCCGTATAAAGAGTGCTTCTTTTGCGTTTCGACCATTACAGTAACTGTTTTATCCATTTTGTCGGATACGACACGGCCTGTATATACTTTGCGCTGGTTACGCTCAGTCATGGCTGCAACCTCCTTCATCAGTTATTTGCACTGATTTCTCTTTGACGTATTACGGTTTTCATGCGCGCAATGGATTTGCGAACTTCCCGGATGCGTGCAGTGTTTTCTAATTGTCCTGTCGCTAATTGGAAGCGAAGGTTGAAAAGCTCTTCTTTCAGTGATTTCACTTTTTGCTCAATCTCTGCAGTTGTTAAGTCACGGATTTCTTTAGCTTTCATTAGATTCACCACCAATTTCTTCACGTTTTACAAACTTACTTTTGACAGGAAGTTTGTGAGATGCCAGGCGAAGTGCTTCACGTGCAACTTCTTCTGAGACACCTGCGATTTCAAACATAACACGGCCAGGTTTTACAACCGCTACCCATCCTTCAACAGCACCTTTACCGGAACCCATCCGGACTTCAAGAGGCTTTTTCGTATATGGTTTGTGCGGGAAAATGTTGATCCATACTTTACCGCCACGTTTCATGTAACGTGTCATGGCGATACGTGCAGATTCGATTTGACGGTTGGTAATCCAAGAAGATTCCGTTGCCTGTAGACCGTACTCACCAAACTGAACAGTTGCTCCGCCTTTTGTAGTTCCGCGCATTTTACCACGGAATACACGACGATATTTAACGCGTTTAGGCATTAACATATTATTTGCCTCCTTCCTCAGAGTTCTTCTTCACTGGAAGGACTTCTCCACGGTAGATCCATACTTTGACACCGAGTTTACCGTACGTCGTGTCGGCTTCTGCATGCGCATAGTCGATATCAGCACGAAGTGTATGGAGCGGGACAGTACCTTCGCTGTAGTGTTCCGCACGTGCGATGTCAGCACCGCCAAGACGTCCGGATACTTGTGTTTTGATTCCTTTAGCGCCAGAGCGGATTGTACGTTGAATCGCTTGTTTCTGTGCTCGGCGGAATGATACACGGCTTTCCAATTGACGTGCGATTGATTCTGCAACCAATTTCGCGTCAAGGTCAGCACGTTTGATTTCGATAATATTGATGTGTACACGCTTGCCAGTCAAATCGTTCAGGCTTTTACGAAGTGCTTCGACTTCGGAGCCACCTTTTCCGATTACCATACCTGGCTTCGCAGTGTGAATTGTAATATTAACGCGTTTTGCAGCACGCTCAATTTCCACTTTAGAAACAGAAGCGTCTACAAGACGTTTTTCGATAAAATCACGGATTTTCAAGTCTTCGTGTAAAAGAGTCGCATAGTCTTTTTCTGCGTACCATTTCGACTCCCAGTCACGGATGATACCAACCCGTAACCCGTTAGGATGTACTTTTTGACCCACGAATTATCCCTCCTTCTTTTCTGATACCACTACAGTGATGTGGCTCGTACGTTTGTTGATCGCACTTGCACGACCTTGTGCACGTGGACGGAAACGTTTCATTGTCGGACCTTCGTCAACGAAAACTTCGCTAACTACTAGGTTTTCGACATCCATTTCATAGTTGTGTTCAGCGTTTGCTAGAGCTGAATTCAATACCTTTTCTACAACTGGAGATGCCGCTTTTGGCGTCAGGCGTAGAATCGCGACAGCTTCACCGACTTTTTTGCCCCGGATAAGATCAACGACCATACGGACTTTGCGAGGAGCAATACGGACTGTGCGGGCAGTAGCTTTTGCTTGTTGCATCGGAATAACCTCCTCTCAATTAACGTCTTGTTTTCTTATCGTCGGCGCCATGTCCTTTGTATGTGCGCGTTGGTGCGAATTCACCTAATTTGTGACCAACCATATCTTCAGTCACGTATACAGGTACGTGCTTACGACCGTCGTAGACAGCAATCGTCATTCCGATGAACGACGGGAAGATTGTTGAACGGCGAGACCAAGTTTTGATTACCTGTTTTTTCTCTGAATCCTTTTGCGCTTCCACCTTTTTCATTAGGTGATCGTCAACAAAAGGTCCTTTTTTCAAGCTGCGGCCCATGTCGGAACCTCCCTCCGTGTTTGTACTACGGTCCAATCATTGAACCGCAGTGCATCCACATTATTTTTTACGACGACGAACAATAAGTTTGTCGGATTTGTTGTTTTTCTTACGCGTTTTGAAACCGATAGTCGGTTTACCCCAAGGTGTAACTGGGCTTGTGCGACCGATTGGAGTACGGCCTTCCCCACCACCGTGCGGGTGATCGTTCGGGTTCATGACAGATCCACGTACTGCCGGGCGTTTGCCCAACCAGCGGGAGCGTCCTGCTTTACCGATGTTGATCAATTCGTGTTGTTCGTTTCCGACTTGACCGATTGTTGCACGGCAAGTAGAAAGGATCATACGAACTTCTCCAGATTGTAGACGGATGATGACGTATTTGCCTTCACGTCCAAGTAATTGTGCTGAAGTACCAGCAGAACGTACCAATTGGCCGCCTTTTCCTGGTTTCAACTCGATGTTATGGATTGTTGAACCCATTGGAATGTTTTCAAGAGGAAGTGCGTTACCCACGCGGATATCTGCATCCGGTCCAGACATGACTGTCATGCCGACTTGCAATCCTTTTGGTGCAAGGATGTAACGTTTTTCCCCATCTGCATAATTGATTAGAGCGATGTTCGCTGAACGGTTTGGATCGTATTCGATTGTAGCAACGCGTCCTGGAATGCCATCTTTCCGACGTTGGAAATCGATGATCCGGTATTGGCGCTTGTGGCCGCCACCTTGGTGACGAACAGTAGTCCTACCTGTGTTGTTACGGCCGCCTTTCCGTGTAATCGGTGCAAGCAATGATTTTTCCGGCTTATCCGTTGTGATTGCGGAGTAGTCCGAAGAAGTCATGTTACGACGTCCGTTGGAGGTAGGTTTGTATTTCTTAATCGCCATTGGTGTTCCCTCCTTCGTATAATTGACTAGCTATTGTGTTTTCAATCAGATTTCAAATAGTTCGATGTCTTTCGAGTCTGCAGTCAGGGTAACAATCGCTTTACGGCGCTTGTTCGTGTAGCCTGCGTGACGACCCATACGTTTGAACTTGCCTTTATAGTTCTGAACGTTGACTTTTTCAACTTCCACTCCGAAGATTTCTTCGACAGCTTGCTTCACATGTGTTTTGTTTGCGCGCGTGTCTACTTCGAAAGTGTATTTTCTAAGTTCCATTTGTTCAGAAGAACGCTCGGTAATGACCGGACGTTTCAATACATCACGTGCTTCCATTAACCAAGCACCTCCTCTACTTTTTGGACTGCTGCTTTCGTCATGACAAGCTTGTCATGTGCAATAAGATCAAGAACGTTAATGCCGTTCGCTGTGACGACGCTGACTCCTGGAATATTACGTGCGGACAATGCCACAGTTTCATCTGGGTCGGCAGTGACGATCAAAGCTTTCTTTTCGATCGAAAGAGCGGATAGAACTTTAAGGAATTCTTTTGTTTTTGGTGCATCGAATGCAAGTCCTTCTAGAACGATTAGGTTCTCTTCACGCACTTTTGTAGAAAGAGCAGAAAGAAGAGCCAATCTGCGGACTTTTTTCGGCATTTTGTAGCTGTAGCTGCGTGGTGTCGGACCAAATACGATACCGCCTCCGCGCCATTGTGGTGAACGGATGGAACCTTGACGAGCACGTCCTGTTCCTTTTTGACGCCATGGTTTACGACCACCGCCAGCGACTTCCGCGCGTGTTTTTACTTTATGATTCCCTTGGCGCAATGCTGCGCGTTGTTGAACCAATGTTTCAAATAAGACAGCTTCGTTCGGCTCGATTCCAAATACAGCTTCATTTAGTTCGATTTCGCCGACTGAAGATCCTGTCTGGCTAAGTACGGATACTTTAGGCATTCCTATTTCCTCCTTCCTTTAATGATTAGTTCCCTTTGATTGCGCTTCTTACTTGAATAAGTGATTTGCGCGCTCCTGGAATATTTCCTTTTACAAGTAACAAGTTACGCTCAGCGTCAACTCGTACAATCTCTAAGTTTTGAATTGTTACAGTGTCTCCGCCCATGCGTCCTGGAAGCAATGTCCCTTTGAATACACGTTGTGCGTCAACCGATCCGATTGAACCTGGTGCACGGTGGAAACGTGAGCCGTGGCTCATTGGGCCTTGTGAATATCCGTGGCGTTTTACAACACCTTGGAATCCTTTACCTTTTGATGTACCTGTAATGTCGACGATATCGCCTTCAGCGAATGTATCGACTTTGACTTCCTGACCAACTTCGTACCCATTTACGTCTAATCCGCGGAATTCGCGAATGAAGCGCTTAGGTGCCGTTTCAGCTTTTGCAACGTGTCCTTTTTCAGGTTTGTTTGCAAGCTTTTCACGTTTATCATCAAATCCTAGTTGGATTGCTTCGTAACCGTCCGTTTCAGCAGTTTTCTTTTGAAGAACTACGTTTGGAGCAGCTTCGATAACAGTTACTGGGATCAAGTCGCCGTTTTCAGCAAAAATTTGCGTCATGCCGACTTTTCTTCCTAAGATTCCTTTGGTCATTTGTCACACCTCCTGAATTAATGTGAATAATATTTTTTTATCAATTAGAGTTTGATTTCAATGTCAACGCCGGATGGTAGATCGAGTTTCATCAACGCATCAACCGTTTGTGGTGTCGGTTTAACAATATCGATTAGACGTTTGTGTGTACGCATTTCGAACTGTTCGCGCGAATCTTTGTACTTATGTACCGCACGAAGAATTGTGTAAACTGATCTTTCAGTTGGTAGTGGAATCGGACCCGACACACTAGCACCCGAGCGTTTTGCAGTTTCTACAATCTTTTCAGCTGACTGATCAAGAATACCGTGATCATATGCTTTCAAACGAATACGAATCTTTTGTTTTGCCATTATTTTCCCTCCCTCTCGCCTATTTTCTAGACATTCTCCACGGAAATTTCCCACACACTTGCCATGGCAAAGCGGCCGGGTGTGTCGGCAACCTCCCGCTTCATCGCAGTCAAAGACCAACATTCAACATTATACATAAAGAAAGAGAATCCCGCAAGCCTTTTGGCGAAATTCTTTTTCAGACTTTATTATTATAAACTCCTAGTGCCTGTAAAGCAAGTGTACAACTAAATGTCCGAACATTTTAATAGGCGAATGGCTAGGATGACTGTGAAGATGGACTGGGTGCTGGGGTATATGGGTGCTCTGTGTGAAGTATAAGCGATGCTGAGTAGTTATAGGCGCTTCATGAAAGGTATAAGCGGTTCCTACGGAATATGAGCGGTTCTCTAGACTTATGAGCGTGTGACAGAAGTTATGAGCGCGCCACGAAAAATATGAGCGGTTCTTCGGAGTTATAAGCGAATGCCATTCATCCTACCTTTCACATTAAAAAACCCGCCACAGGGGCGGGTTTTCATTCGCGCGAATGTAATAATTAAGCTTTGATAGTTGCTACAACGCCAGCGCCTACAGTACGTCCACCCTCACGGATAGAGAACTTCGTACCTTCTTCAAGAGCGATTGGAGCGATCAATTCTACTGTCATTTCAATGTTATCTCCAGGCATAACCATTTCTACGCCTTCTGGAAGTTCGATAACACCAGTCACGTCAGTTGTACGGAAGTAGAACTGCGGACGGTAGTTCGAGAAGAATGGAGTGTGACGTCCACCCTCTTCTTTTGAAAGAACGTATACTTCAGAAGTGAACTTCGTGTGCGGTACGATTGTACCTGGTTTCGCAAGAACTTGTCCACGTTGGATGTCGTCACGGGATACTCCACGAAGAAGTGCTCCAATGTTGTCACCAGCTTCTGCATAGTCAAGAAGTTTACGGAACATCTCTACACCTGTAACAGTTGTAGATTTTGCTTCTTCAACGATACCGACGATGTCAACAACGTCGCCGACTTTAACTTGTCCACGCTCAACACGGCCTGTTGCAACTGTACCACGGCCTGTGATTGAGAATACGTCCTCAACTGGCATCATGAACGGCTTCTCAGTGTCACGTGGTGGTGTTGGGATATACTCGTCAACTGCGTTCATCAATTCAACGATTTTCTCTTCCCACTCTGGCTCACCTTCAAGAGCTTTAAGAGCAGAACCTTTGATAACTGGGATGTCATCGCCAGGGAAATCATATTCAGATAGAAGGTCACGAATTTCCATCTCAACTAGCTCAAGAAGTTCTTCGTCGTCTACCATGTCACATTTGTTCATGAATACGACTAGGTAAGGAACACCTACTTGACGTGAAAGCAGGATGTGCTCACGAGTTTGTGGCATTGGGCCGTCAGCAGCAGATACAACTAGGATACCGCCGTCCATTTGAGCAGCACCTGTGATCATGTTTTTAACGTAGTCAGCGTGACCTGGGCAGTCAACGTGTGCATAGTGACGTTTATCAGTTTCGTACTCGATGTGTGAAGTATTGATTGTGATTCCACGCTCTTTTTCTTCTGGCGCGTTATCAACGTCCGCGTATGATTTCGCTTCTCCACCCATTTTTTTCGAAAGAACTGTTGCGATTGCAGCAGTTAGAGTTGTTTTACCATGGTCAACGTGACCGATTGTACCAACGTTAGCGTGCTCCTTGGAGCGGTCGAATTTTTCTTTTCCCATTTTGGAAATCCTCCTTAAAATATAAAAGTTTTGTAGTATTTCTATAGCTACGGGCGCCGGTAGAGCATGAGGCTCCACCAACTACCCATATCTTACAAGTATTCATGGTCGGAAACAAGAACGAGTTCTAATTACTGACCTTTATTTTTCTTGATGACTTCTTCCGAAATGGATTTCGGCACTTCTTCGTAGTGATCAAATACCATGGAGAATACTCCGCGGCCTTGTGTATTGGAACGAAGGGAAGTTGCATAACCGAACATTTCAGCCAACGGTACCATAGCACGTACAACTTGTGCGTTACCGCGAGCTTCCATTCCTTCTACGCGTCCACGACGGGACGTGATGTCACCCATAATGTCGCCCATATACTCTTCTGGAATGATGACTTCTACTTTCATCATTGGCTCAAGAAGAACTGGGTTGACTTTCGATACAGCGTTTTTCAATGCCATGGAAGCGGCAATTTTGAACGCCATCTCGTTGGAGTCTACATCGTGGTAAGAACCGTCGAATAGACGTGCTTTGATATCGATTAGTGGGTAACCTGCGATAACCCCATTGTCGAGGGAATCACGAAGACCTGCTTCAACTGCCGGGATATATTCACGCGGTACAACCCCACCAACGATTGCGTTTTCGAACTCGAAACCTTTTCCTTCTTCGTTTGGAGAGAACTCGATCCAAACGTGACCGAATTGACCACGTCCACCAGATTGGCGAACGAACTTCCCTTCGACTTCAGCAGAAGCACGGAATGTCTCACGGTAGGAAACTTGTGGAGCTCCGACGTTTGCATCAACTTTGAACTCACGTCTTAGGCGGTCAACGATGATATCAAGGTGAAGCTCACCCATACCAGCGATGATAACTTCTCCTGTTTCTTGGTCCGTATGTGCGCGGAATGTCGGGTCTTCCTCTTGGAGCTTAGCAAGAGCTGTTCCCATTTTATCTTGGTCAGCTTTTGTTTTCGGCTCGATTGCAACAGAAATAACCGGCTCTGGGAATTCCATTGATTCAAGGATAATAGGTGCTTTTTCGTCACATAGAGTGTCACCAGTACCTGTATCTTTCAAACCAACCGCAGCTGCGATTTCACCAGCATGTACTTCTGCGATTTCTTCACGAGAGTTCGCGTGCATTTGTAGAATACGTCCTACACGTTCACGCTTCCCTTTCGATGAGTTTTTCACGTATGAACCGGATTGTAGAACACCGGAATACACACGGAAGAATGTAAGTTTACCTACGAATGGATCCGTCATAACTTTGAACGCTAGTGCAGAGAATGGCGCATCATCGCTGGATGGACGTGTTTCTTCTTCGTCCGTGTCAGGATTGATACCTTGCATTGCTTCTACGTCCGTTGGTGCTGGTAGATAGTCTAGTGTTGCGTCAAGAACAAGTTGAACCCCTTTGTTTTTGAACGCTGTACCACAAACTACCGGGAAGAACTCAACAGCTAATGTCGCTTTACGGATAGCTGATTTAATTTCTTCGGTCGTTACTTCTTCTCCACCAAGATATTTTTCCATAAGATCTTCATCGAAATCAACAACTGCTTCGATTAGTTTCTCACGGTATTCCTCTGCCATTTCAACCATGTCAGCAGGAATATCTTCAACGCTAATATCCGTTCCTTGGTCGTTACCATAGAAAGTAGCTTTCATTTCGATTAAGTCGATAATTCCGCGGAAGTTATCTTCTGCACCGATTGGTAGCTGAATTGGATGTGCGTTTGCTTGTAAGCGGTCATGAAGTGTTTTTACAGCATATACGAAGTCTGCACCCGTTTTGTCCATTTTGTTGACGAATACGATACGTGGTACACCGTATGTAGTCGCTTGGCGCCAAACTGTTTCAGTTTGAGGCTCAACGCCTGACTGAGCATCAAGTACAGTTACCGCACCATCAAGTACACGTAGAGAACGTTCAACTTCAACTGTGAAGTCTACGTGTCCCGGAGTATCGATAATGTTGATGCGGTGACCTTTCCATTGTGCAGTAGTCGCCGCAGACGTGATCGTGATTCCACGTTCTTGCTCTTGCTCCATCCAGTCCATTTGAGAAGCACCTTCGTGCGTTTCCCCGATTTTGTGGATTTTACCAGTGTAATAAAGGATCCGCTCAGTCGTCGTTGTCTTACCAGCGTCGATGTGAGCCATGATACCAATGTTACGAGTATTCTCTAAGGAGAACTCTCTAGCCATTTTGTATATCTCCTTCCGATTCGGATTAGAGTATTCACTTCATTCAGTAAATAGATTTATACCGAAAGCGAAGCGACAAGTGCAAAAGTCACTCACTTCAACTATAAGTGTTACGCTGAATGTAAAAATGGATGTTCAATTCAGCAGCCCTTACGGAAAGGACTGTTAAATTGAACGATCCGATCTTACCAGCGGTAGTGAGCGAATGCTTTGTTCGCTTCCGCCATTTTGTGCATTTCTTCACGGCGTTTTACGGAAGCACCTGTGTTGTTGGAAGCATCTAGGATTTCATTCGCAAGACGTTCTTCCATCGTTTTTTCACCGCGTGAGCGGGAATAGTTCACAAGGTAGCGAAGGCCGAGAGTTGTACGGCGGTCCGGACGAACTTCAACCGGAACCTGATAGTTCGCTCCACCTACACGGCGTGCGCGGACTTCAAGTACAGGCATAACGTTGTTAAGCGCTGCTTCAAATACTTCGATTGGTTCCTTTCCGGAACGTTCTCTAATAAGTTCGAACGCACCATAGAGGATTTTTTGGGATGTACCTTTTTTACCGTCAACCATCATTTTGTTGATGAGACGTGAGACGAGTTTCGAATTATAAATTGGATCCGGAAGTACGTCACGTTTTGCAACAGGACCTTTACGAGGCATGTTGTTTTCCTCCTTTCGAGATGATCAATTTAGGATAATTATTTCTTTTCTTTTGGTTTTTTCGCACCGTACATAGAACGGCTTTGCATACGACCTGTAACTCCAGCTGTGTCAAGCGCTCCACGAACAACGTGGTAACGAACACCCGGTAAGTCTTTTACACGACCGCCGCGGATTAGTACAACGCTGTGCTCTTGCAGGTTGTGTCCTTCACCCGGGATATATGCGTTGACTTCCAACGAGTTCGTCAAACGTACACGCGCATATTTACGAAGAGCCGAGTTCGGTTTCTTCGGTGTCATTGTACCAACACGTGTACAAACACCCCGTTTTTGTGGAGAGTTTACGTTGGTCATTGACTTTTTAAAGCTGTTGTAAGATTTTCCGAGCGCTGGTGATTTGGATCCTGCCACTTTAGATTTACGTGGTTTACGGACCAATTGATTAATTGTAGGCATCGGTTTTTCCTCCTTTCGAACTTGATTTTGTAAGACCACACATCCAGGTGGTTCATTTTTTGGGTAAAAACAAAGTCTTTGTGTGAATCACACAAAAACCATTATACAGTAATCGCGATGACGGCTGCTCCGACTTGTATGCCACATGCGTTTCCAAGCTTTTCCTTCGAATCCACATAGTGTACGGGTATGCCATGAAGTTGCGCCTCTTCCAGTACAGGAGAAACAATTCGAACTTCAGCATCCTTCGCAATGATGACTTCCGTCACCTTGCCGGCGCGTATTGCTTTTACTGTTTGCTTTGTACCGATGATTGTCTTTTTTGCCTGTTCGACTTTTTCATAAGACATGAGCATATCCTCCAAAGCACAGACATGTAACTATCAACCTTTTGTATATTATCACCTGAAGTTAAAACTGTCAACACATAAAGGAAAAGACGGGGGGATTTTTTTTAGCCCCCCCCGTTTATTCAATTAAGAACTTACTCTGCTGCCACTTTTTCGGCTGCGTTCTCTTCGTCATGCACCATTTCGATATGACGATAGCGCTGCATTCCCGTACCAGCCGGCACCAGTTTCCCGATAATGACATTCTCTTTCAAACCGAGCAATTCGTCGGTTTTTCCTTTGATGGCTGCATCTGTCAAGACACGCGTCGTTTCTTGGAAGGATGCTGCCGATAGGAAGGATTCTGTTTCGAGTGAAGCTTTGGTAATACCGAGAATGACAGGACGGCAAGTCGCAGGAACTTTCCCTGCTACCAGCACTTCCGCATTCGCATCTGCAAATTGATGGATATCGAGTAGTGACCCCGGCAATAGATCCGTGTCGCCCGCTTCGATGACACGAACTTTACGAAGCATTTGGCGAACCATCACTTCGACGTGCTTATCGCCGATTTCAACCCCTTGCATACGATATACCTTTTGAACTTCTTTCAGTAAATACTCTTGGACAGTGGCAACGTCTTTGACGACGATCAATTCTTTCGGATCGATCGAACCTTCCGTAATGACTTCACCCCGGTCAATCGTATCGCCGACTTGCACTTTCAAGCGGGCATTGTAAGGCGCCAAGTATTTACGTGTCTCCACGTCGCCTTGGATCGTAATTTCTTTCTGGCCTTCCCGGATTTCATCGATATCGACAATTTCCCCTTTGATTTCCGAAATGACCGCTTGCCCTTTCGGATTACGCGCTTCGAAAATCTCCTGGATACGCGGAAGACCTTGTGTGATATCGTCCCCTGCAACTCCACCCGTATGGAACGTACGCATCGTAAGCTGTGTACCCGGCTCACCGATCGATTGGGCGGCAATGATTCCGACTGCCTCTCCCACTTCGACGTTCTCGCCTGTTGCGAGGTTGATGCCGTAACACTTCTTACATACGCCGTGCTTCGTATTACAAGTGAACGCAGAACGGATTGTCACCGTTTCGAGGCCAGCGTCCATAATGGCACGGGCAACATCCGCAGTGATCAACGCGTCTTTCGCAAGGATCACTTCGCCCGTTTCCGGATGGTAGATCGTTTTCTTCGTATGGCGGCCTTCGATACGCTCTTCGAGACCCTCGATGATTTCCGTACCTTCTGTCAAGGCTCCGACTTCCAAACCACGGTCCGTACCGCAATCATCTTCACGGACAATGACATCTTGCGCTACGTCAACAAGGCGTCGTGTCAAGTAACCGGAGTCGGCTGTCTTAAGCGCCGTATCCGCAAGACCTTTACGTGCCCCGTGTGTCGAGATGAAGTACTCGAGTACTGTCAACCCTTCACGGAATGATGATTTGATTGGAAGTTCGATAATCCGTCCAGCCGGGTTCGCCATCAATCCCCGCATACCCGCGAGCTGCGTAAAGTTGGATGCGTTACCCCGGGCACCAGAGTCGCTCATCATGTAGATCGGATTCGTATGTTCAAGGGAGTCCATCAACTTATCCTGGATAATATCCTTGGCATGGCTCCAATACGAGATGACGCGGTCATATCGCTCTTCTTCCGTGATCAAACCACGGCGGAACTGCTGCATGACTTTGTCCACTTTATCCTGTGCTTCTTGCAAAATTTCATCTTTGTTAGGCAAGACAACGATATCGGAAATACCGATCGTAATACCGGCACGAGTAGAATATTTGAATCCGAGGTCTTTCATCCGGTCCAGCATTCGGGACGTTTCCGTAATGTGGAAACGTTTGAAGATTTCCGCGATGATATTCCCCAAAATTTTCTTCTTGAACGGCGAAACAACTTCCATTTCTTTTAAATGCTCTTTCGGATCCACAGTTCCCGGAATGAAATATTTCTCCGGTGTTTCAATTTGCAAGTTGAAATCCGTCGGTTCATTGATATAAGGGAATGATTCCGGCAAGATTTCGTTGAAAATGATTTTTCCGACTGTCGTAAGAAGAAGTTGACGATTTTGCTCTTCCGTAAATGTCGGATTATTCAATGAACCTGCTTGGATCGCAATCCGGGAATGTAGATGGACGTGACCGTTCTGGTAGGCGATCAGCGCCTCATTCGCATCACGGAAAACAGTTCCTTCGCCTGTCGCACCTTCGCGTTCCAAAGTGAGGTAATAGTTTCCTAATACCATGTCTTGGGACGGTGTAACGACCGGTTTTCCGTCTTTCGGATTCAAGATGTTTTGTGCTGCGAGCATGAGAAGTCTCGCTTCCGCTTGGGCTTCAGCCGATAGCGGAACGTGTACGGCCATTTGGTCACCGTCAAAGTCGGCATTATACGCCGTACATACGAGCGGGTGAAGTGTGATAGCACGGCCTTCCACCAAGATCGGCTCAAATGCCTGAATCCCTAGGCGGTGAAGTGTCGGGGCACGGTTTAGGAGAACCGGGTGCTCCTTGATCACGTCTTCGAGCACATCCCATACTTCCGAATGAAGTCGCTCGATTTTCCGTTTTGCACTTTTGATATTATGCGCCAAACCACGTTCGACGAGCTCTTTCATGACGAACGGCTTAAATAGCTCAACTGCCATTTCTTTCGGTAGACCGCATTGGTACATTTTCAAATTCGGACCAACTACGATAACCGAACGGCCGGAGTAATCCACCCGTTTTCCTAGCAAGTTTTGACGGAACCGGCCTTGTTTCCCTTTCAACATGTGAGAGAGGGATTTCAATGGACGGTTTCCTGGACCAGTAACCGGACGACCGCGACGGCCATTGTCGACGAGGGCATCGACGGCTTCCTGCAGCATCCGCTTTTCATTTTGTACAATGATGCCAGGTGCCCCAAGATCAAGAAGACGTTTCAGACGGTTGTTCCGGTTGATAACCCGACGATACAGATCGTTCAAGTCAGATGTCGCAAATCGTCCTCCGTCAAGTTGGACCATTGGGCGTAATTCGGGAGGAATGACCGGAAGCACTTCAAGAACCATCCATTCCGGCTTATTTCCGGAGTTTCGGAACGACTCGACAACTTCCAGGCGGCGGATCGCACGCGTGCGGCGTTGGCCTTGGACTGTCTTAAGCTCTTCTTTGAGTGTTTCCATCTCTTTCTCCAAATCGATTGCCATGAGAAGCCTTTCAATCGCTTCCGCACCCATCAATGCTTGGAATTTAGTGCCGTATTTTTCACGATATACGCGATATTCTTTTTCAGAAAGCAATTGCTTTCTTTCAAGCGGCGTATCTGCCGGGTCCACCACGACGTACGAGGCGAAATAAATGACTTCTTCCAAAGCGCGAGGAGTCATATCCAGAATGAGACCCATCCGGCTCGGAATTCCTTTGAAATACCAAATATGTGTCACCGGTGCGGCAAGCTCGATATGTCCCATACGTTCACGACGAACTTTTTGACGTGTCACTTCCACTCCGCAACGATCACAGACCACACCTTTATAGCGTACTCGTTTATATTTTCCGCAATGGCATTCCCAATCTTTTGTAGGTCCGAAAATACGTTCACAGAACAGACCGTCTTTTTCAGGTTTCAATGTCCGATAGTTGATCGTTTCAGGCTTTTTCACTTCACCATATGACCAAGAACGAATCTTGTCCGGTGAAGCGAGGCCGATTTTCATATACTCAAAATTGTTAACATCTATCAAGGAGCCTACCTCCCTCTAGTCTTATCGCTGCAGTTGGCTTTCCCTAAATCAATCGCTACATCCTACTTTTTCCGTGTACATCAAATCCGGACTTTTGCAGATACTGAGAAGGAGCACCAAAGGGCCCCTTCTTAGCACTGCATATCATTCCGGAAATCAGACTGGCTGGTCTTCTTTGATAAGATTCAGCGCATCGGTCGGCTGCATATCATCGTCTTCATCATGGTCGCGAAGCTCAATTTCTTCCAAGTCAAGGGATAGCATTTTGACGTCCAAGCCCAAGCTTTGCAGTTCTTTGATCAGAACTTTAAAGGACTCCGGAACGCCCGGTTGTGGAACGCTTTCTCCTTTGACGATTGCTTCATACGTTTTTACGCGTCCAACGACATCGTCCGATTTCACTGTCAGGATTTCCTGAAGTGTATAAGCGGCGCCATATGCCTCCAACGCCCATACTTCCATCTCCCCGAAACGCTGTCCGCCAAATTGCGCTTTCCCGCCGAGCGGTTGCTGCGTGACCAGCGAGTAAGGCCCTGTAGAACGAGCATGCAGTTTATCATCAACCATGTGGGCGAGTTTGATCAAATACATGACCCCGACAGAAACGCGGTTATCAAACGCTTCTCCAGAACGTCCGTCATAGAGAATCGTTTTACCGTCACGGTTCATGCCGGCTTCTTCCATCGTGTTCCAGACATCTTCTTCATTCGCCCCGTCAAATACAGGGGAAGCAGTATGGATGCCGAGGTTACGAGCTGCCATACCAAGGTGCATTTCCAAGACCTGTCCGATGTTCATCCGCGATGGTACCCCAAGCGGGTTAAGCATGACATCGATCGGCGTGCCATCCGGTAAGTACGGCATATCCGATTCAGGTAAGATTCGAGAAATAACCCCTTTGTTTCCGTGGCGTCCCGCCATCTTATCCCCAACGGAAATTTTCCGTTTTTGGACGATATATGCGCGGACGAGCTGGTTCACACCTGGTGGCAATTCGTCGCCATCTTCCCGGTTGAACACTTTGACATCCAAGACGATTCCGCCAGCACCATGCGGTACGCGCAATGATGTATCGCGGACTTCACGTGCTTTTTCACCGAATATAGCATGAAGAAGGCGTTCTTCGGCAGTCAATTCAGTTACCCCTTTAGGAGTTACTTTCCCGACTAGGATATCGCCGTCGCGGACTTCCGCACCAATGCGGATGATTCCACGGTCGTCAAGGTTGCGGAGTGCATCCTCACCGACGTTCGGAATATCGCGCGTGATTTCCTCAGGCCCGAGTTTCGTATCACGTGCTTCGGATTCGTACTCTTCGATATGAACAGAAGTGAAGACGTCATCTTTGACAAGACGTTCACTAATGATGATCGCATCTTCATAGTTGAAGCCGTCCCATGTCATGAACGCAGTCAGAACGTTGCGGCCAAGCGCAAGTTCCCCTTGTTCCATGGAAGGACCATCAGCTAGGATATCCAAAGGCTTGACCCGGTCGCCGACGCTGACGATCGGACGTTGGTTATAGCAAGTTCCTTGGTTGGAACGGATAAAGTTTTCGAGACGATATGTGACAAGGTCGCCTTTCACTTCTTTATCATCCACTGTTTCAATCCGTCGAACACGGATTTCTTTTGCTTCGACATGTTCCACAATACCGTGGACTTTGGAAAGTACAGCAGCACCTGAATCACGTGCGGAAACATGCTCCATTCCTGTACCGACAAGTGGTGCTTCCGGATTCAAGAGAGGAACGGCTTGCCGCTGCATGTTCGCTCCCATGAGGGCACGGTTCGAGTCATCGTTCTCTAAGAACGGAATACAGGCAGTCGCGGCGGAGACGACTTGCTTCGGTGAGACGTCCATATAGTCAATCTGTTCGCGTTTGAATACCGTATTATCCCCTTGGAAACGCCCGACGATCTCTTCATTGACAAATGAACCATCTTCAGCGAGCAAGGCATTCGCTTGCGCGACTACATAGTTGTCCTCCACATCCGCAGTCAAGTAATCAATCTGCGCAGTAACCTTTCCTGTAATCGGATCAACTTTCCGGTACGGCGTTTCAATAAAACCAAACTTATTCACTTTCGCAAATGTCGAAAGGGAGTTGATAAGCCCGATGTTCGGACCCTCCGGTGTTTCGATCGGACACATCCGGCCGTAGTGGGAATAGTGAACGTCACGGACTTCCATCCCTGCACGTTCCCGTGTCAAACCACCAGGTCCGAGCGCGGAAAGTCTACGCTTATGCGTCAATTCGGCAAGTGGATTCGTCTGGTCCATGAATTGCGACAGTTGGGAGCTTCCGAAGAATTCCTTGATGGACGCAATAACCGGACGAATATTGATCAACTGCTGCGGAACGATCGATTGCGTGTCGTTGATTGACATCCGCTCTTTAACAACCCGTTCCATACGGGAAAGACCGATACGGAATTGATTTTGTAGGAGCTCGCCTACTGAACGAAGACGGCGATTGCCGAGGTGGTCGATATCATCCGTATTCCCCACTCCATGAAGGAGGTTGAAGAAGTAGCTGATCGACGCCACGATGTCCGCAGGAGTGACATGTTTGACCGCTTCATCGATGCTGGCATTTGAAATGACATTGATCACTTGTTTTTCTTCGCTTTTCGGTGCATAAATTTTCACTGACTGGATAGTGATCGGTTCGTCCAAAATTCCGCCTGCATGCGAAAGCTCTTGGATTCCAATTCCTTTTTCCAAATACGGAATGAGTCGATCGAGAGTACGACGATCCAGCAACGAATCTTTTTCAACTACAATTTCTCCTGTTTCCGGGTCAACCAGCGTTTCAGCAATGGTTTGATTGAACAGGCGATTTTGTAGATGTAGTTTTTTGTTCATTTTATAACGGCCGACATTGGCCAAATCATAACGTTTTGGGTCGAAGAAACGGGAGAACAAGAGGTTTTTAGCACTATCCAAAGTAGGCGGTTCACCCGGACGCAGCCTTTCGTAAATTTCGAGCAAGGCTTTCTCGGATCCTTCGGTATTATCTTTTTCAAGCGTGTTTCGAAGATATTCATTATCCCCAAGCAACTCGATAATCTCCTGATCGGAAGAAAATCCGAGTGCACGGAGAAGAACGGTTACCGGAAGCTTCCGTGTACGGTCGATCCGTACATGTACCACATCTTTGGCATCCGTTTCATATTCGAGCCACGCGCCGCGGTTCGGGATGACTGTTGCTCCAAAACCTCGTTTTCCGTTTTTGTCGGTTTTATCATTATAATAAACACTCGGCGAACGGACGAGCTGGGAAACGATGACCCGTTCCGCACCGTTAATGATAAATGTTCCGTTTTCTGTCATGAGAGGGAAATCCCCCATAAAGACGTCTTGCTCTTTCACTTCTTCCGTCTCTTTGTTGTGCAAGCGAACTTTCACACGCAATGGTGCTGCATAAGTGACGTCACGCTCTTTTGACTCATCGACTGGATATTTGGGCTCGCCCAATTGGTAATCGATGAATTCCAACGAAAGGTTTCCAGTGAAATCTTGGATCGGGGAAATATCGTGGAACATCTCCCGTAATCCTTCTTCCAAGAACCACTCATAAGATGCCGTCTGGATTTCAATCAGATTCGGCAGATCGAGCACTTCGCTGATCCGTGCGAAACTTCTGCGCTGACGGTGTTGACCATACTGAACTAAATGACCTGTCAACTCTTTCACCCCTCAAAACATATATTAGTCCTTTGCGAAATCATAAAAATGGTGTATGATATCGAAAAAACAAAAAGAAAACGAGTTCCGGCAAGAGCTCATTTTCGGTTTGACAATCCGTTATCTATCGTCAGTATGCCTTTCATTTCCAATTTTCATGCAAAAGGGCATACGACCGCAATATAATAATTTCTGCATTTAATAATTATAGAGCAAATTAGAGCACAAGTCAAGACTTAATTGCTTTGATAATGAAGTACCCTTTCTTCTTCACGACCGTGTCCGCGTTTCCAAACAGTTCTTCCAAGCGGGTTATCGTCGAAGGGGCCCCCTGCTTTTTCTGAATGACGACCCAAAGTTCGCCGCCGGCTCCAAGTTTTGAAAAAGCTTCTTCATAAATCTTGAACACCGTTTCTTTTCCTGCCCGAATCGGAGGGTTAGTCAAAATCGCCGCGAAACCTTCCGTCGTCACAGAATCGAGCGCATCGCTTGAATAGATTTGCACATTGCTGATCCCATTCTGCTCCGCATTATGTTTTGCAAGGGCAAGCGCACGTTCATTCACATCGACCATGTGGACGATTCGATCAGGGAACGACATCGCAAGCGACAAGCCGATCGGTCCATAGCCGCACCCGACATCCAATAAGTCGCCATTTACATCAGCCAATTCAAACGCTTCCGCCAATAGCCTCGAACCAAAATCGACATCCCCCTTGCTGAATACGCCAGCATCGGTCTTAAATCGCAATCGTATTCCTCTTATTTCAGCGGACCATTCTTTCGGATCACTTTTCACTTTCGGATCAACCGAGTAATAATGTTCAGACATGCCGTCTTCGCACCCTCCTTATCGATTCCCCCACCGTGTGTAAATGGGTTTCACTTGTGCCGATTAGATAAAATGAAGAAAAAGCTCGTCTATTTCCGACGAGCTTTTTCTTATTTACGAGATTACTTAAGTTCGATTGTTGCTCCAACTTCTTCAAGCTTCGTTTTGATTTCTTCAGCTTCTTCTTTAGAAGCGCCTTCTTTGATTGCTTTCGGAGCGTTATCAACGACTTCTTTCGCTTCTTTCAAGCCAAGGCCTGTAATTTCACGAACAGCTTTGATAACTTTGATTTTTTCTTGTCCAGCAGCAGCAAGGATTACGTCGAATTCAGTTTGCTCAGCAGCAGCGTCGCCACCAGCAGCGCCACCTACCATTGCAACTGGAGCTGCAGCTGTTACGCCGAACTCTTCTTCGATAGCTTTTACAAGGTCGTTCAATTCAAGAACTGTCATTTCTTTGATCGCGTCAAGGATTTGTTGATTAGTCATTAGTATTTCCTCCTAATAGTTGTTTTTTGTCGGGCTTACCCCGCAAGTTGTATGTTAGGCTGCTTTTTAATCAATTGCGCCTTGGCGTAATTGCGTCCAGATTTTTTCGAGCTTGCTCGAAAAGTTACCTTTGAAAATCTGTGACATCCGCCGGAGGCCTTAATTGAAATCAGCTGGCAATTGAATTCCTGCTGATTTTGATTAAGCGCCTTGTTCTTCTTTTTGCTCTGCAACAGCTTTTGTTGCAAGTGCGAAGTTGCGCATTGGAGCTTGAAGTACGCTGAGTAGCATGGAAAGTAGACCTTCGCGTGATGGAAGTTCCGCCAATGCTTTAACGTCCGCTTCAGACGCGATTGTACCTTCGATTACACCAGCTTTGATTTCAAGCTTGTCGTTTTTCTTTGCGAAATCATTCAAGATTTTCGCAGGGGCTACTACATCTTCAGTAGAGAATGCGATTGCATTCGGTCCTGTCAAATGTTCGTTCAACCCTTCCAGTCCTGCAGCTTCAGCAGCACGGCGTGACATCGAGTTTTTGTAAACTTTGAAGTCAATGCCTGCTTCACGAAGCTGTTTACGGAGTTCCGTAACTTGGCTGACGTTAAGGCCACGGTAGTCTACAACAACAACGGAAGCCGCTGATTTCAACTTATCCGTGATTTCTCCAACAACTGCTTGTTTAGCTTCTAACACTTTGCTCATCTGGACACCTCCTAAAAAGTTTGGGGTCACTTATACCGATATGAAAAAGCCCCCGGTCTACGGAAGTAGACACGAGGGCAGAAAAGTCGTCATCTTTACTAATAAAGAGCGTCTTGTCCTCGGCAGGATCATTAAGCGGCAAGCCGCCCCTGCTGTCTACGGTACAAATGGATATAAATCATAACGAGAGCTATCTTATCAGCTACTCTCTCGCATGTCAATGATTATTTTACTTCAACGCTGGAAGGATCGATTTTAACAGCAGGACCCATAGTAGTCGTGATGTTGACAGACTTCATGTAAGTACCTTTCGCTGCAGCAGGTTTCGCTTTTTGGATCGTTTCGAAAACAGTTTTGAAGTTGCCTTCCAATTTTTCGTTGTCGAACGATGCTTTTCCGATCGGAGCGTGGATGATTCCCGCTTTGTCCGCACGGTATTCCACTTTACCTGCTTTGATCTCTTCAATCGCTTTTGCGACGTCAAATGTTACAGTACCTGTTTTCGGGTTCGGCATAAGGCCTTTCGGTCCAAGAACACGACCGATTTTACCAACTTCACCCATCATGTCAGGAGTCGCGACGATTACGTCGAAATCAAACCAACCTTGTTGGATTTTAGTGATATATTCAGCATCGCCTGCATAGTCTGCACCAGCAGCTTCCGCTTCTTTAAGTTTATCGCCTTTTGCGAAAACGAGGACACGTTGTGTTTTACCAGTACCGTGTGGAAGCACGACTGCTCCACGGATTTGCTGGTCGTTTTTACGAGTGTCAATTCCTAGACGGAATGCCACTTCTACTGTTGCGTCAAAATTGACCGTGCTTGTTTTCTTCGCAAGCTCGATCGCTTCTTCCAAGTCGTACGCTTTTGTACGGTCCACAAGCTTCGCAGCTTCCGTGAACTTCTTACCTCTTTTAGCCATTTGAAATTTTCCTCCTTGTTTGTGGTCTTAACGGATTAAACCTCCCACGAATAAGGGTTGCGTGTTCCAAGGAACGAGCGCAACCCCCACTACCAAAGAAACCGCCTTACAAGATCTTCGATCAGTCTTCGATCGTGATTCCCATACTGCGAGCAGTACCTTCAACCATTGCCATCGCCGCTTCAACTGACGCTGCGTTCAAGTCCTGCATTTTTGTTTCTGCAATTTCGCGAACCTTATCACGTTTCACAGTAGCAACCTTCTTTTTATTCGGCTCACCTGAACCTTTTTGAAGATTTGCTGCAACCTTCAGCAACACTGCTGCTGGCGGAGTTTTTGTAATGAATGTGAATGAACGGTCCTCAAATACGGAAATTTCAACAGGAATGATTAGACCTGCCTGATCCGCCGTACGCGCGTTGAATTCTTTACAGAATCCCATGATATTCACACCCGCTTGACCTAGCGCCGGTCCAACTGGTGGTGCCGGATTCGCTTTCCCAGCAGGGATTTGCAATTTCACAACTTTGATCACTTTTTTAGCCACGAGACACACCTCCTTAAGTCCGTGATGTGGTAAATGGGTTGCCCCTCCCACTCAATATGTGCCTGCCGGCTTTCGCCGGTAGAATTGGTTAATCCGTCCAGACTATCAGATTACAGTCTGACCTTTGAAATGATACCACTATTACTCGTTCCATGCAAGTAGAAATTGGTTATAATTTTTCAATTTGATCAAAGTCCAATTCCATTTTCGTTTCACGTCCGAACATATCGACAGAAACCTTGACTTTGCCTTTGTCCAAATCAAGTTCTTCCACTTTTCCTTGGAAGTGCGCAAACGGCCCCTCCAGCACTTGCACCATTTCGCCGAGCGCGAAATCGACTTCAGCTTTCTTCTCTTTGACACCCATTTGTTTAAGGATGAAATCGACTTCCTCCGGCAGCAGCGGCGTCGGTTTCGCGCCCCCTCCCGAGGATCCGATGAACCCCGTCACGCCCGGTGTGTTCCGGACTACATACCAAGAATCATCCGTCATAATAATTTCCACCAGGACATAACCTGGAAATGTCTTTTTCATGACGGTGCGTTTTTTTCCATCTTTAAAATCTGTTTCCTCTTCTTCCGGAACGATGACGCGGAAGATTTTATCTTGCATTCCCATCGTTTCCACACGTTTTTCCAGGTTGGCTTTCACTTTATTTTCATAACCTGAATACGTATGAACGACATACCAATTTTTCTCCATCTCCATAAACGCGGACGACTCGCCCGTCCCCTCCCTTTAGTCAAGTATTAATCAAATTCACAAGGCGCGAATTCCCGGAAAAATGAAAAAACCCGTTCATACACAGACGGGATATTTTTCAAGAGGATTATTCGTGCCACTAATTTAGATTGCTAGATACCATTCCATGATTCGTGAAATACCGAGGTCAATGAGTCCGAAATACACTGCCATGATAATGACGGTAAAAATAACGACAATCGTATAGCGCGTCAAATCTCTGCGTTTCGGCCAGCTGACCTTCCTCATTTCAGAGACGACGTCTTTGAAAAAACCCGTTAACTTGCCCATTCTACTGTAACCCTCCGAATAAAGATGTATTGCCTGTCAACAGAGCGGACTTCTCATGCGGTCTGCTTGTGTACGGTATGTTGATTGCAATGCTTGCAGAATTTCTTGATCGTCAAACGCTCCGTCGGCCGATTTTTCTGGGCAGGGACGGAATAATTACGTGATCCACATTGATCGCAACATAAACTGATTTTCTTCATATTTCCTCATCCTACACATTCTATTCAATAAACGGACTTTGTAAGCCGCAAGTCTCCACATCCATCAGGTTTACCTATTTTCCCTATGGTCATGCTAAAGAGTACCATCTAACGGGGATAGTGTCAATACAAGGGGGAATACGGCTATTGCACAGCGCCGACCTGCATGTAGCGCTCAAGTTTCCGCTTGATCCGCTGAAGCGCATTATCGACCGATTTCACTTGTCGGTTCAAGCCGTCCGAAATCTCCTGGTAGGACTGCCCTTCCAAATAAAGGGACAGAACTTGCTTTTCCAGACCGCTCAGCACTTTATTCATCTCTTTTTCCATCCGGATAAAATCCTCTTTATGGATCATGAGATCTTCCGGATCGTCGAGCATTGGCCCGGCAAGGACGTCCATCAAAGTACGGTCCGACTCTTCATCAAAAACAGGCTTGTCCAATGAAACAGACGTGTTCAGCGGAATATGCTTCTGGCGGGTCGCTGTCTTGATGGCCGTGATGATTTGCCTTGTGATGCACAGCTCCGCAAATGCCTTGAACGAGCTCAATCGATCCTCTTTGAAATCGCGGATCGCCTTGTATAGACCAATCATTCCTTCCTGAATGATATCTTCCCGATCGCCGCCCATGAGGAAATATGATCGCGCTTTCAATCTGACAAATGGTTGATATTTTGTAATTAGAAAATCTAGCGCCTCTGTATTTCCTTTATGGATGATCGTAATGATCTCCGCATCGGAAAGGCCGGTGAAATCCCACATATCACCTGTAAAGTATGCTTTCTCCACCAACAGATCACCCCGGTTCATTGTTGCTGTTTTAACAAGTATACCGTATGGAATTTTTTACAGTCAACCGTTCATTCGATTCCACGCCGCCATTTTTCAAAAATTTCAGCAACTTCATCCGAGAGAGGAATCTTTGAAACTGGACGTTTGTCTTGGATATCCTTCACTTTGACAGAGATTTCTTTTTGAATTTTCCCCATCTCAATTTCCAGTTCACGGGCTGATTTCCGGAGGGCTCCTTGTGCGAAAATGACCCACTGCTCGGTTAAATCAGAAGTTGCCACGTGGAGTTGCACACGACGTCCGCTTAATTCGGAAACCAACTTTTCAATACGTTCATCTGCCGTTTCATTTTCTCTAGTGAAGACAACCTCGACCTCATGATGCCGTTTCCGCTTTTCAATGCCAGGGACGAGGTGGGCATCAAAGACGATGATGACCCGCCACCCCGTATGCCCTTTATATTCCGCCATCAGTTCGATGAGACGGTCACGCGCATCGGCAAGCCGCTCCTTTTTGATCCGGCGAAGTTCTTTCCATGCACCGATGACGTTATAGCCGTCTACTAGCAGGATGTCCTTTTTCATTTCCTTGCAGGAAGAGGGCGGCGATTCCGGAATACTTCATACATTAACACGGAAGCGGCCACCGATGCGTTTAACGACGTAACATGCCCGACCATCGGCAGTTGATAGAGGAAGTCGCATTTTTCCCTCAGAATCCGGGACATCCCTTTCCCTTCACTGCCAATAATGACAGCCAAAGGCAACGTCGCGTCCATCATCCGGTAATCGGCTGAGCCCGTTGCGTCTGTCCCCGCAATCCATACTCCCTGCTTTTTCAATTCCTCGACAGTTTGCGACAAATTGTTCACACGCACGACCGGGATATGCTCGATCGCCCCCGTCGACGCTTTTGCCACGACGCCTGTCAACCCGACGGAACGTCGTTTGGGAATTATGACTCCGTGCACTCCCGTGGCGTCAGCTGTACGCAGAATAGAGCCTAGATTATGCGGGTCTTCGAGTTCGTCGAGAATAAGGAAAAACGGATCTTCCCCCCGACCCTTCGCTACTGCAAACAAATCTTCCAACTCCGCATAGGCGTAAGCTGCGACTGAAGCGATGATTCCTTGGTGATTGATATCTAGCATGGCATCCAGTTTCTGTTTCGGAACCGCTTGGACAAGGACGCCTGCCTCTTTGGCCAGAGCAAGAATCTCTCCGATGCTTTTTTTATTCAGACCTTCCGCGATCCAGATCTTATTCAATTCCCTGCCCGAGCGCAAGGCTTCGGCAACCGGGTTTTTTCCTCCGATCAATTCTGTTTCGGGCGCTGTCATCGCGACCCCTCCTCTTTCGGTTCTTCGATGAATCGGATAGAGACCCCAATCAGCTCTGCCACCCGTTCCTTCTTGCCAAGTAAATACAAAAAGCCAATCACCGCCTCGAATCCAGAGCTATAGTTATACGTCACCACATCCGTATTTTTCGGGACCGATCCGGATTTTGCATTGCGGCCGCGACGAAGGACAGCCTCCTCTTCCTCCGACAACAAACCCGATTGTTCCATCATTCTTACAATAGCGGCCTGTGATTTCGCCGAAACATAGCGTGTCGCTTCTTTATGCAGGGTGTTGGGCTTCACCCGGCCTGAGCGCAACAGATGCTCCCGGATTGCCTGTTCGTAGACGGCGTCACCCATATAGGCGAGGGCTAAGGCATTCAGCTGTTTGACGTCCTGGTCGCGCAACGTATACATCGCCGTCATCCCCTTTTCCAACGCGTGCCTTGCGCAGTGTCTTCCAGTAGAATGCCTTTCGCTTTTAATTCGTCCCGAATTTCATCCGAACGGGCGAAATTACGTTCACGACGAGCGACCAATCGCTCTTCAATCAATGCTTCAATTTCTCCATCAAGCAATTCATTATCAACGGCAAGTTGCAATCCCAATACTCCCATCAACCGGTCGAATGTGGCGATGAAATGTTCCAGCACTTCGGTCTGTGTATTTTTCTCCAATAAATACACATTCGCCAACTTCACCAATTCAAAAATGGCAGCTATACCATTTGCCGTATTAAAGTCATCATCCATCGCCGCTTCAAAGGAACGGACAAGTTCATCGACTTTATAGATCCAAATGTCCTTCTGGTCGCCAAGATCGGCCGACGTTTTCAGGCGATGCTGCAAGTTGTTATAAGCAGTCCGGATACGCTCCAACCCGTTCGCTGCACTTTCCACCAACTCTTGCGAAAAGTTGACGGGATGTCTGTAATGGACCGACAACATGAAAAAGCGCAATACCTTTGGATCGATTTGTTTCCGAATATCATGAACCAAGACAAAGTTGCCGAGCGATTTCGACATTTTTTCATTGTCGATATTGATGTAGCCGTTATGCATCCAATAGTTCGCAAATGGCTTGCCGGTCATGGCCTCGGACTGTGCAATTTCGTTTTCGTGATGCGGGAATGTCAAATCTTGTCCACCCGCGTGGATATCGATCGTATCGCCTAGATGTTCACGCGCCATGACGGAACATTCGATATGCCACCCTGGACGTCCTGCACCCCACGGGCTATCCCAAGCGATTTCCCCTTCTTTCGCCGCTTTCCATAGGGCAAAGTCGAGGGCATTCTCCTTTTTCTCCCCTTGTTCGACACGCGCCCCGACCTTCAGTTCATCGATGGATTGGTGCGAAAGCTTTCCATACCCCTTGAAATTGCGGGTGCGGTAATACACGTCGCCCTGCGATTCATACGCATATCCTTTCTCAATCAAGACGCCGATAAACTGGACGATATCTTCAATATGGTCCGTAACGCGGGGATGGACATCCGCCTTCCCGCAGCCTAGCGCGCCGACATCTTCAAAATAGGCATTAATAAAGCGGTCGGTCAATTCCCCGACCTCTTCGCCCAGTTCATTGGCCGCTTTAATAATTTTATCGTCCACGTCCGTGAAATTTGACACGTATGTCACGTCATACCCACGATACTCCAAATAACGACGAACGGTGTCGAATACGATGACAGGCCGCGCGTTTCCGATATGAATGTAATTGTAAACGGTCGGTCCGCAAACATACATTTTCACCTTGCCCTCTTCAATGGGGCTGAAATGCTCTTTCTTTCGTGTTAGCGTATTGTAAATTTGAATACTCAATACCGTCCCTCCTTCACTTCCTGCTTCTCTATTTGCTCAATCCGCTTTTCCAGCCGTTGGATTTCGGCTTCAAGCCGGCTGCATACGTCCGCAACCGGATCCGGCAAGTTTTGGTGATCATGCCGTTCGACTTTCATGCCGTTCATCATGACTACTTTGCCCGGGATACCGACGACTGTGGCATCGGGCGGTACGTCTTTCAAAACGACCGACCCAGCTCCCACTTTGCTTCGTTCTCCGATCGTGATGGACCCAAGTACTTTCGCTCCGGTGGCAACTAACACATTATCGTGAAGCGTTGGATGGCGCTTCCCCTTTTCCTTCCCGGTTCCCCCTAGAGTCACCCCTTGGTAGATCGTAACGTCATTGCCGATTTCACAAGTCTCCCCGATGACTATCCCCATTCCATGGTCGATGAAAAAGCGACGTCCAATCTTCGCGCCCGGGTGGATTTCAATGCCGGTGAAAAATCGGCTCACTTGCGACACAACCCGTGCCATGAATCGAAAATTCCGTTTGTACAGAGCATGCGCAATCCGATGAGCCCAAATGGCATGCAAACCCGAATATGTCAACACGACTTCAATAGTGCTGCGTGCAGCGGGATCCTGTTCGAATATGCACTGGATATCCTCTCTCATCCTTCGAAACACCTTGTTTTCCTCCTTTTCTAACTAATGGAAGGCACCTGCTTAATGGTCCATTTAGCCTGCCCCGTCGTCATCATCTTAAAAAAATAAAAAATGCGCCTCCGCCAAAAAATGACAGAGACGCATTGCATGCGTGGTTCCACTCCGCTTGGAAGGAAAAATCTCCTTCCCGCTTGAACACCTATAACGCTGGTGATGCGTCCGGCCTACTTGGGTTTCGGCACGGCTCTCAAAGGGGCATTTCGATATGACAGGGGCACGGATCACTTACAGCCGGTGATGATCCTCTCTGGGGTGCTTGCCATACCTACTTCTCCTTATCAACGATTTACATACTCTCTATTTCGGCGTACTAAAGGCGCATTTAAGTTCAAAAAACGATTACCTATCATTGTACATCGCGAACGATGAAAGTCAATATTATTGTTTGGCGTATTTCGAAACGCGCTCCAAAACTCTCTCTCTTCCAATCAGGGCAATGGCAGCCGGCAATTCAGGGCCATTCGTCTGGCCAGTCGTCACCACTCGGATTGGCATGAACAAGTTCTTCCCTTTATGGCCCGTTTCCTTTTGAACTGCTTTGATTGCATCTTTAATCGACGCTGCATCGAACGTTTCCAGACCTTCCAGCTTCTCTTTGAATGAAGCCATCACTTCCGGAACCTGTTCGCCCGCTAGGACTTCTTGGGATTGTTCATCATATTCAATATCATCTTGGAAGAACTGGGCGGATAACTCGACAATTTCCGATCCAAAGCTGAGCTGGTCATGATAAAGGGCGATCAAATCACGGACCCATGCGCTTTCCGCTTCCGTCAACTCGTTCTCCACCAGTCCGGCTTCCTGAAGATGCGGCAACGTTAAAGCGACCACTTCATCCAATGATAATTTTTTTACGTATTGGTTGTTCATCCAAGTCAATTTCTGCTTGTCGAACATGGAAGGCGATTTCGATAATCTGCTTTCATCAAACAGCTTCACGAGCTCGTCATGTGTAAAGATTTCCTCTTCTCCACCCGGGGACCAACCAAGTAGGGCAAAGAAATTAAACATCGCTTCAGGCAAATACCCGAGGTTTTTATATTGGGAAATGAATTGGATAATGGATTCGTCCCGTTTCGACAATTTCTTCCGATCTTCATTGACGATCAAAGTCATATGTCCGAAACGCGGATACTCCCAGCCAAAAACATCGTAAACCATTAGCTGCTTCGGCGTGTTTGTCAAATGCTCCTCCCCACGGAAGACATGGGAAATTTTCATGGAATGATCGTCGATGACAACCGCGAAGTTGTAGGTCGGAATGCCATTTGCTTTCACCAGCACCCAGTCTCCGACGTCTTTTGATTCGAACGCTACCGTGCCGCGGACGAGATCTTCCACTTTATATGTCACATCTTCCGGTACTTTCATCCGGATCGTATACGGCATGCCGGCCGCTTCCTTCTCCGCCACTTCTTCCGCCGTCAGATTCCGGCATGTGCCGGCGTACATCGGAGCTGCAATGCCGGTCGCTTTTTGCCTTTCCCGCTCTGCTTCCAGCTCCTCTGTCGTACAGAAACATTTATAGGCATGGCCGCCATCCAACATGTCCTGCGCATATTTCGTATAGAGGTCAAGTCGCTCCATTTGACGATAAGGCCCGTATGGACCGCCGATATCGACGGACTCATCGTAATCAATGCCAAGCCACTTCAAGTTGTCGAGCTGGGACAATTCTCCGGCTTCGATGTTCCGCTCCGTGTCGGTGTCCTCGATTCGAATAATGAATTTTCCGCCATGGTGGCGGGCAAAAAGATAATTGAAAAGAGCCGTCCGTGCTCCGCCGATATGTAAATGTCCGGTTGGGCTCGGTGCATACCGTACGCGTACCTCTGTTGTCATGGGTTATTACATCTCCGTTCTCATTTGTTTACTGTGTCATTTTACCACTCGTCCGCTTTCTTTGAAAGATGTCATGAGGTAACGAGCAAGATTGTCGCCATGGAAGCGATGCCCTCTTCCCGTCCCGTGAAGCCTAACCGTTCCGTCGTGGTCGCCTTTACATTGACTTGGGAAACGTCCGCCTCTAATAGTTCCGCAACACGCGTCCGGATTTGCTCAATATAAGGTGCCATTTTCGGCTTTTGGGCAATGATCGTACAATCGATATTCCCCAATTGATAGCCTCTTTCCTTGACGAGACTCCAAATTTTCTCTAATAAAACGGCTGAATCGGCATCTTTATAGGCTTCATCTGTGTCCGGAAAATGCCTTCCGATATCGCCTTCTCCAATTGCGCCAAGTGCTGCGTCGGTGATCGTATGTAACAGGACATCCGCATCGGAATGTCCAACCAACCCTTTATCGTGAGGAATGGTGATCCCCCCGATAATCAGCGGCCGCCCTTCTTCGAATTTATGCACATCAAAGCCTTGTCCGATCCGCATCATCCAAATCCTCCTCTTGTTTTCGCTTCAATAAAACCTCGCCAAACACGAGATCTTCCTGAGTCGTCATTTTCACATTATCATACGTGCTCTCCACGATATGGACTGGATGCCCGAGCCGTTCCACAAGCATCGATTCATCCGTGCCGAGAAAACCGTCTTCCTCCGCTTTTTTCGTCGCTTCGTGCAGTACCTCATAGCGGAAGGCTTGAGGTGTCTGGATGATATAAAGCGCCTCGCGATTGACTGTTTTTTCCACCACGCCATTCCGCGCCATCTTCATCGTGTCCTTCGCTTTGACCCCGGCGATGGCTGCTCCTTTTGCGGAGGCCATGTCAACAAGCTTCCGGATGACGTCACGCCGGATAAAAGGCCGGGCCGCATCGTGCACGAGCACGACACCAGCACCCTCATGCGCTTCGATACAGGAAGCGACGCTATGTTGACGTTCCTCTCCTCCATCGACGAGCGCTTTCACTTTTGTAATGCCGAACTGTCCCAGCATGTCTTGGATCTGCCCGCGCTCTTCGGGTTTGACAGCTAGAAGGATCCCAGCACAATCAGGGTCGCTGTCGAATACGCGAAGAGTATGTATGAGGATCGGCGTCTCGCCGATCTCCAAGAATAGTTTATTGAAGCCCGCCCCCATCCGCTTTCCGCTTCCGGCGGCCGGCAACATCACTGTGTACTCCACTATCCATCTTCCTCTACTTCCTTTAATCAATCACGACATCAATTGGCCCGTGCCGTCTTCCCATTTTTCGGCTTGGCGAAAATCATACGACCCGCCGATGTCTGTAGCACGCTCGTCACAACGACATCGATCGCGCTTCCAATATGATGTTTACCATCTTCCACCACGATCATCGTCCCATCATCCAGATAGGCGACGCCCTGGTTATGCTCCTTGCCGTCCTTGATGACGACAACGTGCATTTCCTCTCCAGGGATGACAACCGGTTTTACCGCATTCGCCAGATCATTAATATTCAATACGGCCACGCCGTGCAAATCCGCAACTTTATTCAAATTAAAATCATTTGTCACGACGAAACCACCCATACTTTTCGCAAGACGGACAAGCTTCAGATCCACTTCCGCCACATCATGGAAATCTTCGTCCGTTATCTGGACATTGGGGCCTTCATCTGTCTGCAACTTTTTCAAGACATCGAGCCCCCGTCTTCCTTTCGTCCGCTTTAACGTATCGGATGAATCCGCAATATGTTGCAGTTCCGTCAAGACAAACTGCGGTACGACGAGAATGCCTTCCAAAAAACCGGTCGCCGAAATATCCGCGATGCGTCCGTCAATGATAACGCTAGTATCTAATATTTTATAGAGCTTATTGTGGTTCGGTAGAGCGGAAGGGTCTCCACCTTCCGCCTCCTTCTTTTTTTGTCCCGCATTTTTAGCAGAGTAAAGCGCTTGAATGAATTCTTCACGTTTCTTGAAACCGACTTGAAATCCGAGATAACCGAGAAGGATGGACAACAAAATGGGTGTGACGGAAGCGATGACCGGAATTTCGATATTGCCTAGTCCGAAACTGACAAGGAAAGCTAAACTTAAGCCGACAATCAGACCAATCGTTCCGAAGAGCAAATCAAAAATCGGCGCTTTCAAGAGACGATCTTCCATCCATTTGATGAAATTGACAATCGGCTCAGTCAAAAATAGATTGACGATGTAAAAAATAGCGGCTCCCAGAATGGCGGATACATATGGATTATTGATCATCGGCTTGGAGGTAAATGAAAATAAGGTGAATAAATGCGGTAAAAACAACACCCCAAGCGTCCCGCCAATCAATAGAAGCCCAATTTGCACCACTCGTTTCAACATATCTACGACCTCCTTTCATGTATAAGAAGGATGTTGAAAAAGCAAATTCTTTATTAAGAAAACATTTTTCGAACATCCCGTTGCCTGTCATTATACATGTTTATCCTTTTGAAAGCTGTTCTGAACATGGTCCGGAACCGAATTTAATCCTATATTCATAAGACTTCCGATCATGTATCGAAGTTCCGGCTCCCTATTGAAATGAAAGATGGAAGGGCGGAGAAACGATCTTAACCCCCCTCCCCCGCAAGCCCCTCAACCAAATGCTATCTTCAATGCTTCGCTGATCGTGTCAACACCAATCACTTGGATGCCTTTCGGGTAGTCCCACCCGCCCAGGTTGGAAGATGGAACGATGGCCCGCTCGAACCCTAGTTTGGCGGCTTCCACGACACGTTGTTCAATTCGGGAGACCCGACGGACTTCTCCCGTCAATCCGACTTCACCAATGAAACAGTCGGACACCCCGGCGGCAGCGTCCTTATAACTGGAGACGATGCTCATCAATACCGCCAAGTCAATGGCCGGTTCATCTAGTTTTACACCACCAGCCACTTTGATATACGCATCTTGCGCCTGCAACAGCATCCCCATCCGTTTTTCCAGCACCGCCATGAGCAAGGACACCCGGTTCTGATCGATTCCGGTGGCCATCCGCTTTGGATAATTAAAGCTGGAAGGGGTGACAAGCGCTTGGACTTCAACCAAGATCGGGCGCGTTCCTTCCATGGACGCCACGACCGTCGAACCCGCTCCGCCTTGCGACCTTTCCCGCAAGAACAACTCAGACGGGTTCAACACTTCTTTCAAGCCGGACTGCAACATTTCAAAAATGGCGATTTCATTCGTCGAGCCGAAACGGTTTTTGACACTGCGTAAGATCCGGTACGTGTGATGGCGTTCCCCTTCGAAATACAGGACAGTATCCACCATATGCTCCAACAGCCGCGGACCTGCAATCTGACCATCCTTCGTCACATGGCCGACAAGGAAAATGGCGATCCCCTGCGTTTTGGCAATCCGCATCAGTTCAGCGGTACATTCCCGCACTTGCGACACGCTGCCCGGTGCCGATGTAACTTCCGGATGGTGGACGGTCTGGATCGAGTCCACGATAACAAAGCGGGGTTTCACATCCGAAATCGTTTCATGAATTTGCCCCAAATCCGTTTCTGCGTAAATGAAAAGCTCATCCGACGCGACCCCGAGCCGCTCCGCCCGCAGCTTCGTCTGACGAATCGATTCCTCTCCGGAAATATACAGGACTCGTTGGCTCTTGTTTGAGAGGAGAGCCGACACTTGAAGTAGCAAGGTCGATTTCCCGATGCCTGGGTCGCCTCCGATCAGAATTAAAGAACCTGGGACGATTCCGCCACCCAGCACCCGGTTCAGTTCCCCGAGCTCAGTCTCCACTCTGGGTTCTTCCACTGTCTCAACCGCACTGATCGGCATAGCCTTTTGCCGTATATTTTCGGAGTGCTGAAACGCGCCACGCGGTCCTTTTTGGACAATCTCCACTTCTTCGTCCATTGTATTCCATTCACCGCAGCCCGGGCAGCGACCCATCCATTTCGGAGACTCGTAGCCGCAGGATCTACACATGAATTTCGTCTTCCGTTTAGCCATAAAATCCCCCCAACGTGAAAAGGACAGCCCTACCCGGCCGAAAATCCATTCGGCGGGCGGGCTATCCGGTGCACTTTTATTTTTCTCCGACTTCGACTGCTTCGTTTTTCTTGTTTGTTTTCACCGTGAATTCTCCAGCTTCGACGTCAATGACCACTTGGCCGCCTGTCAGGATAGTGCCTTTCAAGAGCTCCTCCGATAGGCGATCCTCGATATGTTTCTGAATGGCCCGGCGGAGTGGACGAGCCCCATACTCCGGATCATAGCCTTCTTCGGAAATTTTCTCTTTCGCCGCATCTGTGATGATGAGTTCAATATCTTGTTCTACCAAGCGTTTCACCAATTCATTGGACATGAGCGAGACAATTTCACGCAGATGCTCTTTTTCAAGTGAGTGGAAGACGATCATTTCATCCACACGGTTCAAGAACTCTGGACGGAACACTTTTTTCAACTCATCGAGCATAGTCGATTTCATGCTCTCGTAATCGCGCTCCGTGCCGTGTAAATTGAAACCGACGTAGCGGTTTTTCTTCAAGGCTTCGGCTCCGACGTTCGATGTCATAATAAGCACCGTGTTGCGGAAATCAACCGTACGCCCTTTAGAATCTGTCAGCCTTCCGTCTTCCAACACTTGTAGCAAGATGTTGAAAACGTCCGGGTGGGCTTTCTCGATTTCATCCAGCAGGACAACCGAATACGGTTTGCGACGGACTTTTTCCGTCAACTGGCCACCTTCATCGTAACCGACATATCCTGGAGGTGAACCGACGAGACGGGATGTCGAATGCTTCTCCATGTATTCAGACATGTCGATCCGGATCATCGCATCTTCGTCACCGAACATCGATTCCGCAAGCGCCCGCGCCAGTTCCGTTTTCCCGACACCGGTAGGTCCGAGGAAAATGAAGGAACCGATTGGACGTTTCGGATCTTTCAAGCCGGCACGTGCCCGGCGGATCGCCCGGGAAATGGCGGTGACCGCTTCTCCTTGGCCAATGACGCGCTTATGGAGCAATTCTTCCATGTTCAACAATTTGGCGCTCTCGGTCGTCGCGATTTTCGAGACAGGCACGCCGGTCCACATCGCTACGACTTCGGCGATATCGTTGACTGTCACTTCAGACTCCGTCTTGCCTTGCTTCTCTTTCCAAGCCGTTTTTGTCTTATCCAGCTCTTCTTTCATCTTTTGCTCTTTATCGCGGAAAGAAGCCGCTTTTTCGAATTCCTGGCTTTGGACGGCCGCATTCTTTTCAGAACGGATCGCTTCCAGCTTCGCTTCGAGCTCCTTCAAATTTGGCGGTGTTGTATAGGAGCGGAGACGTACTTTCGATCCCGCTTCGTCAATTAAGTCGATCGCCTTATCCGGAAGGAATCGGTCGGAAATGTAGCGATCCGACATTTTCGCAGCCGCTTCGATCGCTTCGTCCGTAATTTTTACCCGGTGATGTGCTTCGTAACGATCGCGCAAGCCACTGATAATTTGGATCGTTTCCTCGACAGTCGGCTCGTCGACTTGGATCGGTTGGAAACGACGTTCCAGCGCTGCGTCTTTTTCGATATATTTTCGGTATTCATCCAATGTCGTTGCCCCGATACATTGCAATTCACCGCGGGCAAGAGACGGTTTCAGGATATTGGAAGCATCAATCGCGCCTTCCGCTCCTCCCGCACCGATGAGCGTATGGAGCTCGTCAATGAACAGGATGATATTGCCGGCCTGGCGGATTTCTTCCATCACTTTTTTCATACGGTCTTCGAATTCACCGCGGTATTTTGTGCCGGCGACGACCGTTCCCATATCAAGTGTCATGACGCGCTTATCGCGAAGGATTTCTGGCACTTCGTTGTTAATGATCTGCTGGGCAAGCCCTTCCGCAATCGCCGTTTTCCCGACGCCCGGCTCTCCAATCAGAACTGGGTTGTTTTTCGTACGGCGCGCCAACACTTCGATTACGCGGGTAATTTCCTTTCCGCGTCCGATAACCGGATCGAGTGTGCCTTCACGCGCGATTTCAGTCAAGTCGCGGGCCAAGCTATCCAATGTCGGAGTGGCGGCAGAATTGGCAGCGCCTTGATTGCCAACAGAGCTGTCATTGCTGCCAAGAAGTTGAAGGACTTGTTGACGGGCTTTGTTGAGGCTGACCCCTGCGTTGTTCAATACCCGTGCGGCCACACCTTCTCCTTCACGGATCAGCGCAAGTAGAATATGTTCTGTGCCGATATAGGAATGGCCCAACTTGCGGGATTCGTCCACAGATAGTTCAATTACCTTTTTAGCGCGCGGTGTGTAATGAACGATCGGTCCCACATCTTTAGAGCCGCTGCCTACTAACTTCTCCACGCCTTGTTCAATAGTTTCGAAACTTACATCGATCGCTTCGAGCGCTTTCGCTGCAATGCCGCCGCCTTCGCGGATCAATCCTAGCAAGATATGCTCCGTGCCGATCGATTCATGTTTCATCCGAATGGCTTCTTCTTGAGCAAGCTGCAATACTTTTTGTGCACGTTGTGTAAATCGGTTGAACATCATATTCATTCCTCTCCTATCTATATATGATCCTATCCCATCCGCATCAGCCAAGGCTGAGGGAGTAAAGGTATAACGCATCCTAATGGAAATTCTGTTGATTCAAAGACAGCCTATTTTAGTGTATTCAACTGGACCGCATCGAAAAACGGCGTCCCAAAAATTGACTTTGACTATCTTTGATTATACTATACCTGCCGTACATCAGTTACGCAAAGTAGATGCTCAACTTTCCTCGTTTTCTTCTATGGCAGCTTTGGCTTTCTCGACGTCCAGCCTTTCCCGGAACAATTGGGCCCGGAAGATATCCCGTTCTTCCTGCGAAAGCTCTGTTCCTGCATAATGTTGCAAAAAGCCCGGCTGCATGAAAATCATCAGTTCATTCAAAATAGACATATCAATATCTTCAATTATGCCGAGGTCGATGCCGAGACGGACATCCGACAGGCAGCGTGCCGCTTCGCCCGATGGCAACAGCCTCGCATAGAGAATTGTACCAAGCGAACGGAACAAACGGTTTTCCAAAGCGATTCGCGATTTGGACAGGAGTAATTCCCGGGATTTGCGTTCATGGGCAATGAGCCGGTCTGTTATATTTCCAAGATCTGTTATGATTTCATGTTCAGTCTTGCCTAAAGTCGTCTGATTCGATACTTGATAAATATTGCCCAACGCCTCGCTCCCTTCTCCATAACTTCCGCGCACGACCATGCCGAGCCGTGCAATAGAAGGGATGATCCGGTCAATTTGCTTCGTAATGGTGAGTGCCGGCAAGTGCATCATGACCGATGCGCGCATGCCCGTCCCCGTATTGGAAGGACAGCTCGTCAAATATCCAAACGCTTCGTCAAACGCATATGGCAGTACCTTTTCCAGCTGATCGTCCACTTGATCGGCCTGCTCGTAGGCCGCTTCCAGCTGAAGGCCTGGATAAATGCACTGGATCCGGATATGATCCTCTTCATTCACCATGACGCTGACGGTTTCGTCTTCCGATAAGATGACAGCGCCAAAGCGTTCGGGATTTGCAAGCTGCGGGCTGATCAAATGCTTCTCCACCAATACTTGACGTTCCATGGAGGGCAAATCGGCCATCTTCATATAGGTGTACCCTTTTTGGTGCGAATCAAGCAATGCAGCCGAAACTTCTTTATCGACCGCCATCGCAGCCTCCTCCGAAAAGGCGATCGGGAAACGGTATCCCGTCAAATTCCGGGCTAACCGGATCCGGGTGGACAGGACGATATCCGAGTGCTCGCCATGCGCTGTCATCCAGCCCGTCACGGATTGCTGCATAAATCGTTCAATTGACATCGCTCTCTTCACCTCCATCATGAAGCCGCAACTTCAATGCGTTGGCTTCATCGCGCAAAACCGCAGCCTCTTCAAAGCGCTCCGCTTCGACAGCTTCTTTCATCTTCACCCGAATTTCTTCTATCTTCTTTTTCACTGCATAGATTTCATTGAAGGAGACCGGAATTTTACCGACGTGTTTGGAATGGCCGTTATGAAGTTTTCCCAGCATTCGCGGTAACCTCTCCCGGAATGTCGCATAACACTTCGCACAACCGAACTTTCCGATATCCAAGAACTTCTGGAATGTCAGCCCGCAATTTGGGCATTCGGGACCCCGCATCATCTCTCCCCTCGTCTGCGGTTGACTTTGGAATGGGTCTTGCCCGCCAAACCATTGGGAGAGGAATTGTTGGATCGATAACGGCTCCTGATTCGGATCAAACTGAAGGGAGTGCGAGTGGAATGCGCATTTCTCACATAATTGGCGTTCCAATGACCCTCCCATACTCTCTTGGGTCAAGATGACAGAAGCCGGACGTTCTTTGCAATTTTCACATATCATCATAGGGGCACCCACCTCGTCCTAATTATTGGCGTTCAATCCATTTGCTCGTACAAGAGCGTCAGGAGCATCGCCTGTAAAATACGGGCGCGCATTGTATCGCGCTCGGGTAATGGTTGTTGGATGGTCGCCCGGTCCACCGCGGCAAGGATCAGATTCGCTTCCCGTTCGGACAGGACCTCATCTTCCATAAGCCGGTGGATGATATCCTCGGCCATCGTGAAAGAGGCGCCATCTTGTATTCCTTCCAAAATATGCTCGATCAATTCTTTATGCGAATTAGCTTGGACACGGATAATGCGAATATACCCCCCGCCTCCACGCTTGGACTCGACAATATACCCGCGTTCCGCCGTAAAACGTGTCTTAATGACGTAGTTGATCTGCGAAGGGACGCATTGGAATTTTTCTGCGACTTCGCTGCGCTTAATTTCAATGGCGCTCTTCTCTTCCTCTTCGATTATTGCCTTTAAATACCCTTCAATAATGTCAGAAATGTTTCGCATGTCTATCCTCACCTCTTTCCTAACTAGGTCAGAATCCGTTGACTTTGACTATCTTTGACTTAATTGTACACGAATAAACCCGTTCGGTGCAATTGATATGCTAACGAAGGAATTTTGAGGTGTAGCGCAACAGAAATGCGTCGTGACGGAAAACCTGTCGTCAGGAAGCAAGGCCATATTATTGTAAGCGTACCCGATTTTTCTTTCGGCTACGCTTACTTTTTCAAATGGCGAATAAATATGAGTCCCTATCATGTTTTCGTTTAGAAATCGGCGCGCTGAGTCATCATAAAAAAACGCCGGAGGATCAGATCCCCCGGCGCTTTTTTATTCAATCGTCGTATTTGTCAGATCTTTCACCGGCAAGAACAACTCGCCAGTTTCCAAGTAGGTCAACACCAACCGGTCGCCTTCCTGGACATATACCGCCAGTGGCGCCACTTCCGTCGAAATGATAAAATTCCGCCCGTCGTCCGCCAAGATGGACACTAGGGTGAAATCGCCGACACGCTCTTTAAACACGCGTTTGACGGTGATCGCCGCTTTTGCCTCTTCCGCATCGGAACTTCCATCCACTGTGCTGCCGCCCCGCTGCAGTGCTGTTTTGTACAGTCTGAGCGCCTCGTTAGGCGAGTTGCCGTACACCGATATTTCCGGATTGGCTGCAGACACGATGAAGTAGTTTTGCAGGAAGCCGTTGGAGTCCAGCACCGGAGTCAGCCAGCTCGCTTCTCCGTAAAAGTTGTATAACACCGGCATTTCACCCGTCCACTTCTTTTCGATAAATTTCTTTTCGATGATCTGGAGAGCCCCTTGAGAATCCATGTACGACTCTTCCAAGTTACCTGTATAATAAGTCGCTTCCCCAGTCCGGCCATCCGTCAACGCATAGCCGAGCATCGAATCGACCCCTTCTTTCGGACTTGTAAAATCGGTGAAGTAATACATATGTCCCGTTTCGTCAAAAATCGGGCTTACATTCGCCTCCGTCCCTTCATCGGACGGCAATTTCACATCTTTCTTCCCGACCACCGAATTCCAGAAGCCGTGAACGTATTTTCCGAAGTAACTGTTTTGTAAACTAACCGCCTCAGGAGAAACCGCTCCGTCAATGAATCCCGGCACGTCTGACAGCCCAAACTTCGTCGTCGCCCCCGTCATGGGATCGACCATTACAATCCCTTTGACGTCAAAGCCATTCCGGGCGGTAATGAAATTTCCATATGAACGGAAATAGTGGGGCTTGCCTTCATCGTCAATTTCCAGTTGGACTTCCCCGTAGAAAATCAAATCCGGAAATGCCATCCGCATATGGCGTTCCACTTGATGATGGAAGTAAGAAGATGGAGTATATTTCATTTCTGACTTGATGAATTTCGGATTATCCGCGGAGTCGGTCGCGCTCATGGTAAAATAGCCCGGCGTCGTTTTGCCGTTCAGCCATTTGAAAAAGCCCGAGAACTCAACAGGCGCGATATAGACGAATTCATCATTCACTTTCTGGATCTGTAAATGGCCCAGTTCAAAATAACTCGTATTCGGCACTTGGCCGAATGCCTTTTTCATTTTATTGCGCGCAAATTTAGGTGGTACGCTAGCTGGCGTCTTTGTTTCATCAAACGCTTTGATTTCCACCTGTTGGTCCATTTCCACCGCCTTGTACTTCTTATCGGCATTGAACAATGGGGCACTCAGCATATACCCCCCTACGACCAGCGCACCTAGGAATAAAATCCCTTTCAGGAGCCGCTCTTTCCCAGTTGACGCCAATGTCCCCAATAAAGTCGTGACGAGTAGGGCTACCCATAAAGATGTCCAATTTCGATCTACATTCGTTACGTAATAGAATACAAAGATGGAGATACCAGCTACCGCTGCCAAACCGACGATAGCAACCCATTCAGTAACGGCTAACCGTGTTTCCTTCTCTTTGGACGTTGACAAAAACGGCACGATGAACAGTGCGACTAGAACTCCTGCAACGGCAGATAGTATGAATAAGTTGAGCATCTGGAACACTCTTTTCCGTTTAAGATTTTGGTCTTCTATACTATACGGTTGAACAGCCGAAACGTTTCAGCAGATTCCCGAAACTTTCTTCCAACTAACCCGTAGAAGATAGACACGGAAGGAGGGGGGCCTAATCATGAGTAAAAATAGGTATGATGAAACGATTGCAACGGGGAAGATGAAGCCGAAATGGATCTTTTATTTGATTATCATTAGCGTGATGATGGGGAGCCTTCTCATCGGGACGGGTACGCTGCTCTTCCATTCCCTGTCCATGGGGGAGGGGTGGCTGTCCCTCCTATTCGGCGGCCTGTTTGCGTTCTCGCTCTGGGCGTCCATCAAAATCTTCCTCCTCACGCGCAACAAGAAGCCGACGAAAATCATTGCGGTGGCGGAAGAGGATGCGTATACCATTTACGCCATCAATGAATGGACCGAGGATGAGAAGGTGACAAAAGTCCATTACGACACGATCGACCACTTGCTGATCGGCGTCTGGACGAATCGCGGATTCAAGGGCCGGAAAAGTGATTACGTCGGAGCCCAACTCATCATCCGCCATCCGGATGAAGACGGACAGTGGACGTATACTTCCTCGATTATCTTTGATGAAAAGGTCCTCACTATGTGGAATGAGCGAATTCAGGCACATGACATCCCGGCATTTATCACGCCATTCATTATTTCGAATGTCAAACGGGAAACGTTTGATACGCTTATCCAAACGATAGATGCCCAATCTTTCGACGGCAATTTCTCCATCAAAGACTATTTTCAGCAACAGGAGCAGCTACTCGAGTGGCAGCACAAATGAAAAAGAACCCTTTTGGATGAATAACGGATTCGATGATAGGGAGAAAAATGCAATAACAATGTGGATAACAAGTTAATCAACATATATTGCAACAGTACATTTGCAATTTAAACAACAAGTAAAACGCTCAGAAACCCGAGCGTTTTTTCATGAAATATTTTACTCCCCTTATTGGACTGAGCCGCTAATTAAACAATCACGCCCTACAATGAATTAACTTAAGTATGGTCTCAATCCAAAAAACGACTAATTCTTTTCGAGCTAATGCGCCCGTTGAAACGTATATTCAGCCTACTGTTATGTTTCAAAAAGAATTGAAAATAACTTAGTATGTTTTAGTCCCCCCTATAATTCAATCAATTTGTTTTTCATTTACATAATTTAAGTATTCTTGAGCTTTAATGAATTCCGCTTGTAACTCTGAAGGAATTGAAGCGATCTCGGGGGCACTTGAGACTCCTAGTTGCGCCATAGTCGTTTCATATGTTAATAAAGCTTGAATGTATTGTTCATATTCTTCGGCTGTTAAAACCTCTTTGCTTGATGGTAGCCCGTTGAGTTTGTCAAAGTATGGTTGGATTTCGTACATTGCTACTCTAATATCCTCTAATTGTTCTGCAGGGACTTGTGAATAATCGATGTTTCCATTTGTATCGCCATATTCAAGTTTTGCACTAGTAAATACATTTAGTAAATCTTTAAACTGTTCGTACTCGTCTTTTGTCAGGTCACCTTTTGCTTGATTTAGTTTTGCATCAAATAATAAGTAACTTTCCATTGTTACGCTTGCCACATGTTTTTTTAGATTATCAAATGAACCATATACATCATCGGCCAGTAACGCTTGATAAGCAAATGCACCTGTTGGAATCAGTAAACAAGCAGAAATAACAGCTATAGCCAATCGTTTTTTAAAAAAACGATTCAGTTTGCCACCCATTTCAGACTTTGCTTTATTAATGCCCAATTTACTCCTTTCATGAAGCTCTGCAGGGATTTCAATTTTTGATAACTCTTGTTTAAAATGATTATCCATAATTACCCGCCTCCTTTACATTTTGACGAAGCTTGTCTAAAGCACGGTATAGGACAGATTTTGCGGTTCCGAGCGGTATGTCCAATATCTCTGAAATTTCCTTTAATGTACGATCATCGTAATATTTTAGTAAAATGACGCTCTTCTCATCCTCTTTTAAAGCATTGATCAGCTTGTGCAAAGATAAAGTGAGTGCAATGTCTTCATCTTCTGACCCAGATATCACTTCAAAGTCTAAATATAGCGGAATCACCTTTTTGTTTTTATTGATTAAGTTCAATGCACAATTAATCGTAATTTTCATAAGCCAAGTCTTAAAATACTCAGGTTTTTTCAATGTACCGATTTTCTTATATGACTGATAGGCCACTTCTTGAACTATATCTAAGGCATCTTCTTTATTTTTTACATAGACATAAGCCATTCGATAAATATCTGCTTCGTACTGCCGGAAAAGCATTAAGTAGGCTTTATCATTTCCTTTTTGTGCTTTCTTTACTAAACGTTCAAGTTTCACCTTAACTCCTCCTTTCGTTTTGTTTTGGCTTTAGGCTTTAGGCTTTACATCTATTAGACAAAAGGGAAGGTGATTTGGCTTAAATTATTTTTAATTAGTTTTATGTATTTCGATTTTTTCTTTGAGCAGGCAGAGAATTCATGGTGGTTGTTACTGAAGTACAACCATTCACACACATATACATTTATTTACCACAACTTTCCACAATTGTCGCATTTCTATTTCCCGGCAGTATCAGCGCCGTTTTTAAATTCCGCGGTGTCTCCAATATGGATTAATGCGCTAAATTGGCTACATCATTGATATAAAAACAAAAAAGAAGACACAATTCATATGTGAATTGTGTCTTCGATGAAGCTATTAGTTAACGTTCACCTCAAACTCAAACCGAAACCGGTTCTCTGTTTAACGGCTCCAAGTCCACTTCGAAGCCCAAGTCTTCAAGCATTTGGCGATCGCTGTCGCTCTCCTGCCCTTCTGTCGTCAAATAATCCCCGATGAAAATCGAATTCGCCGCGTAGAGGCCTAGTGGTTGCAAGCTGCGCAAGTTCACTTCGCGGCCGCCCGAAATCCGAATTTCCTTGGACGGATTGGTAAAGCGGAACAAGCTGAGCACTTTCAAGCAATAGCGTGGATTCAATTCATCCGTTCCGCCGAGCGGTGTCCCATCTACCGCATGTAGAAAATTCACCGGGATCGAATCGGCATCCAACGCATGCAGGCTGCGCGCCATCGAAATGACGTCTTCCTTCGTCTCGCGCATGCCGACAATAACCCCCGAACAAGGGGAGATGCCGGCGTCTTTCGCGAGACCGACCGTGTTCACCCGATCATCGTATGTATGGGAAGTCGTGATGTTTTCATGATGATCGGCTGATGTATTCAAGTTGTGATTGTATCGGTCGACACCTGCTTCTTTCAACCGTACCGCTTGTTCCGGCTTCAAGATTCCGAGGCAGGCGCAGATGGTCATGTCTTTATGTCTCGACTTAATTTCCTTAACTGAATCAATGACGATTTCCAATTCGCTGTTGACCGGCCCACGTCCGCTCGCCACGATACAATAGGTGCCCGCATTGACCGCTGCCGCGCGTTCAGCACCCGCCACAATCTCTTCTTGCTTCATCATGGCATATTTCTCAACCGGAGCTTGGGAAACGATGGATTGGGCGCAATACCCGCAGTTTTCCGGGCATAGACCGGATTTCGTATTGATGATCATGTTCAACTTCACTTTATTCCCGTAATAGTGCTTGCGAATTTGGTAGGCTCCGTGCAGAAGGGGCAATAAATCCTCGTCCGGGCTATTCAAAATGGAAAGCGCTTCTTCATCCGTCAGTTGGTGGCCGTTCAGAACCTGTTGGGCCAGCTGGTTATAATCTGTCATTGTCCATGCCTCACTTTCAATACTTTATACATGCGATGACCGAAAATCCCGGCCAGAACTGCAAGCAAGATATCTTTCGGCAATGGCGGCACCATCCAGATCCAAGCCACTTTATACGTAAACGCATCAGGGGCCGCTGCCCAAAATTTATAAGCAAAGTACATCCAGTTCGTACCAATTACATAATTGACCACCATCGCGGCAAGAGCAGCTACGATGTAATTTTTCAATTTCCCGTTTTTCTCCACGATTTTCCCTGCTATATACGCCGTCAGGATAAATGATAAAACGAATCCAAATGTCGGACTGAGGATAAACCCGAATCCGCCTTGGAATTTCGAAAATACCGGTGCCCCCGCGAGTCCGATACACATATAGACCGTCATCGCAGTCGCCCCGATCCGACTGCCTAACAGAAGTCCGGCAAGGATGGCAAAGAATGTCTGCAATGTGATCGGCACCCCACCGATAACGAGAAACGGTACAAACGACGTAATATTGGCACCGATCATCATCAGTGCGGCAAACATTCCACTATACACAAGCGTCAAGGCACTTGTACCACTTTTCGACTTCGCTGTTGCTGTTGCCACTTCCACACCCCCAGTGTTATGTTATCTATACTAGAATAAAAGATAACTCATTTTGTGTCAATCAAATTTTGGTAAGGATTGACTCATTCAAATCTTCTTGGGACGGATTTGATTCCATTCCATACAAAAAAGGATGGCGCACCATCCTTATTTCACATATATCTTTCTTTCCAGAGAAGCCACCTGCTCCACATACAGGTCTTCATACCGGGAATTCGTTGCATAGTTCACTTCTTGGTCGGTGGCGTCCGGCAATTCTTCACGGACTTGTTTCTCAAGCTCCCGGTAAACGCGGTCCCGAAGCAAACGTTTCCGCAAATACTCCCGGATATCCAAGCGATAATCCTCTTCGCCGTATTCCTGGACAATTTCCCACGTTTCCTCATTGGCCTGTATCGCCTTCGTCAGTTCCTCCACTTCCCGATCCAACTTCTCATCCGGAACAAAATAATTTTTTTCCTCCGCAAGCAATGACATCGCATGGATTTCAATCAAGTTCTGCAATTGGACGTTCTTATTCGCATACTGCCTTTTATGCTCGTCCCAGTACGCATTCCGTTCTGCCAATTCTTCCCCTTGCAGACCCTTAATTGCTTGTAAATGACCCCACTCGATCTCCACTTGCTTCATTGTCGTATAAAACTTCAAATCTTCCTCGTCAAAGCTCTGTCCCTCGATTGTGACAATAGGTTCTTCTTCAACATCTTGTTCCACTTGGGTCTCGGTTGCAGTGCATGCCGTTAGGAGCAGCACTGCTGCCAAAAGATACCCAAGCCTTTCAGCCCGCCCTTTTCTCAATCCCATCATCCCTCTTTAACATCAAAAGTCACGACTTCTTCCAATACTTTCTTTCCTGTGTCCGCTTGTACCGTGGCGATCCATTCCCCGCCCATTGGCAATTCTACGTGACTGCTATATAGCCCATCACCTATATCGTCAAAATGGACTTCAATGACCCCATGATCCATCTTCGCCATTTCCAAGGTAGCCAGGACAGATAGGCCGCTGACAGGCTCGTCACCCTCCGTTACACGAATGATCATTTCGGACGTTTCGCCGTCCCTATAGTCCGGCGACTGTTCTACGGCAAAATCCACCTTGCTCGAACCGCACCCTGATAGGAGAAACAATAGGGCAAATAGTGGTATTAAAAATTTCTTCATGTTGCGTCCCCCCTCATATGATTTGTCATAAACACATCAATCGGGTACTTCGTAATGCTCCCGCCTTCCAAATACGCCACATGGGTGCAGACTTTCTTGATTTCTTCCAAGTGATGGGAAGCCATGAGAATGGTTTTATTCTCCAACCGATTGATGATGTCCAAGATCTCTTCCCGTCCAACCGGGTCCAGCCCGCTCGTCGGCTCATCCAAAATGATGATAGGCGCATCATAGTAAAGCATGACAGCCAAACCGAGCCGTTGGAGCATCCCTTTCGAATAGGTCGTAATCGCCTCGTCACGCGCCTGTCCAAGCGACACCATCTCCAACTTTTCAGAAATGCTTTCCTCATCCACCCGTTTTGGGGCGAGTGAAGCAAAAAAACGCATATTCTCTTCACCTGTCATCCGGGGATAGAGCCGGAATTTCTCCGGCAAATAGGAAACGACCTTTTTCCACTCTTGCTTGCGGTTCGGTATCCCTCCCAATTGAACAGTCCCTTTTTGGAAAGGCAGTAAGCCGAGCATCGAATGAATCAAGGTCGATTTCCCAGCCCCGTTCCGACCGACTAATGCACAACGTTCATTCTCTTCGATATGCAGGTTCACATTGTGCAAAACCTGCTTCTTCTCATAAGCACAAGACAGGTTTTGGATATTAATCATCAATCGCACCTCCATTCCGGAAAAGCAGTGAAACGCCAAACATGACGAGAGGCCATAGCACCGCATTGATGAGCAAGAAAATTCCAATATCCATAAAAACGAACTTCTCCATCATGCGAGACATATGCGACAAAGAGAAGAGGCCCAAACTCGTTTCCAGATAAAACCGCATCGTGTGGATGGGATCTAAAAAGTAGACCCAAGAAAAGAACCGAAGATTGCCGAATGTCACGGCCGGCAGAAAGTAAAGAAACATCAAGTCAAACAAAAAGACAACGAAAAACCATGTCAGGATATTCGCACCAACCAACTGCATTTTCGAATGGCAAGCGACTCCTAGGAAAATTCCGATCTGATTGAAAATAAGTAGGAATACTATAATCACGAGTAAGAAATGCAGAAAGCTCATGATATGGAACGCCAAAAACGCCTTCATGAATAACGCGAGCACAAAATAGGCCGTTACGAACGTCGCGAGCAGAACAAGCTGGATCGCTGCAGACTTCTTCAAAAGATACGTCCAGGTCGATTCTCTCTTCGTCAATAAAATCATCGAAGTCTTCAACTCTTTTTCTTGATACATGGAAAAAGAGGATAAAAACATGGCAAAGAGGGGGAGGAGATAGACATTCATGTCGAATACGGATAAGAGCATTGCTTCAAATCCCAAATCGACAGGGAACGAACGCGCCTCCGCAATGAGGAATAGCGAGGCCAACATCAGCATGCCGAGACCGAGCCACATGCCCTTGCCCCTCATCTGTTCCAATGCCTCTTTCCAGATATACATCATCGTCTGACCGCCCTCCTTCTATAAACTAACCATATGGCCACTCCAAGCACTATGGCCGGAAATATCCAGACGCCCATCGGCATTCCCCTTTTCTTCAGCAAAGGGTACTTGTCATACGCCATCACTTTCTGATGGGTCAACAACTCATTCGCTTTTTCATAGATAGCAATCGCCGGACTGGACAAAAATAAATAAGCCAGTTCATTCCTCTCCAATAAATCGCCCAGAGAGGAGCGATACTCCAGCGCTTGATCCCCTACGCCGTTTTGATTTAGATCAAGCATGGGCAAATTCCAGTAGTTCCCCACTCCGTTTTCAAACCAGTCGTTATTGGATTCACCGCCGACGGTCAATGCATGGATCTTGTTTTTATCGAATGTATTTTTTAAAAATACATGGGCGGTCGAGGAGGTCCATAACTCCACACCGACCTGGTTCTGGAAGAAATCATTCCCTTCGATCCGGTTGCTTGTCGACTGCTCCAAATATAATCCGCGTTGATTCAAATGGAATTCATTATTCAATACATGCACGTCCCGACTCGTTTGAACAATAAGCCCGAAAGAACGGGATCCTTGGTTGAATGAAAACTGATTGCCCTCCAGCAGGATGTGATCGGAGTGCATAATCGCAGCGCCACCGATATTGTTGACAAAATGGTTCCCTTTGAATTCGTTGTGATTCGAATACATGTAATGAAGCCCGTATCGCGTGTGGGTCATCGTATTATCATCGACGTAATTATTATTCGAATACTCGACAAAAATCCCATCACGTGTTTGTTCCAAATGGCTATTCGTAATATGGTTGTTGCTGGAACGGGCGATATGGATGCCGTTTCCCTGATTGCCCAGCGCTTGCGTGCCATGCCCAATAACTGTGATCCGATCTATCCTTGTTTGATTAGTTTTATTCAAAAAAATGCCATGGAAGCTGTCCGTGATTTTCAAGTTTTTCAATACAGCCCCGTTTCCCATAACCCGCACTCCGGAATATTCCTCACGGGAACTACGGCTCATGCCGCTGCCTTCGATCGCAAGCGTGTCGAGCGTGACATCATCGCTTTCAATCTCGATGACATTTGCAGTCTTATCCCCTTGAATGACGGTCCCTTTTTTTCCGATCAAAGTAATCGGCTTTGTAATCGTCACATTCCCTTCGTAGGTTGTCGACTCCAGTTCCAGGATGCCATTTGCGGGAGTCTCGTCGATCAATTGCTGCAGCCCTTTTTCAGCAGCCTCCGCATTCCCCATGAATAGCCCAAAAACCAGCAATAGGCTGATAATTGTCCTCATAGCGATCGATCCTTCCATAGCGGGAAAATCATCAGCAGGAACACGACTAGCAACATATAGCCGCCGATTGCAAAATAGCTTGTCGTCGTAAAGTTGGCGATGACATTATCCCCGATAATAGGTGGAATGAAAGGCTCTAGTTCAATCGGCGCTCTCGGATCGAGATTTGTTCCGAATTGTTTCAACCATCGGTACATATCCAGAAGACCGACGACCCCCCCTATAATAAAGAGAGCAATGAGACCATATAGAAACGACTTCTTCCGTAACAAAGCGACCAGGAGGATTAGGATTGCAAAAATGATGACAATGACAGGCATATATCGTAATTCAGGAAAGGATTCATTACTGAATTCAGCCATCCCAATATAATGATTCAGCCCGTTCACGATATCAATATCCCCCGACAATGTAGTCGGATAGACGATAATATCAAGTCCTTCCGGATATTGCGGTGCATAGAATTTCATGCCCCACCATGGAACAAATAACGTGAGTAAAGTAATAACTGCTGCTGCAACGAGGCTGATCCTCGATGGCATGGAAAGTCTGCCTTTCATAGGAGATCACCTCCAGTAATTTAGGAGAAGTGGTAAGGCAGATCCCCCCACTTCTCCAGGCTGCTAATATCACTTCGGTTCCACTAACAAGTAGCCGCTCATTTCCTGATGCAGTGCGGAACAGAAGTTTGTACAGTAAATTGGGTAGACACCCGGTTTATCCGCTACGAATTCCAACGTATTTGTTTGACCAGGTTGAACTTCAAAATTCAGATCATATTCGTTGATACCGAATCCGTGGGTGATGTCCTGATCCAAGTCGATGTTGGTCATATGGAAAAATACGCGATCTCCTTGTTTGACCGTGACTGCGTCGGGACGTTCCGACTTGGCGTCGAAGATGAATTTCGATCGCATGGCAATTCCATAAATATGGACTTCATTCCCATTCCGCTCCACCCGGGTATCTTCTTGTTTCCAAACGGAGTTCTTACGGTCTTCATCTTTTGGATAGACAGTGATCGTCTCGATCTTATCGCGATGGATAATCTGAGCGTAATGCGGCTCCGGATCCACCGGCGCAGCCATGACATGCTCCATCTTATCTCCCGAAATGTCGATCAAGTCCATCGATTCTGGGTGGGATGGCCCAACGGATAAGAAGTTGTCCTTCGCAATTTTATTGAGCGCAACGATCCATTTACCGTCCGGCGAGACTGTGTCCCCTTCTGTTGCGGCGGAGTGTCCCGGAGAGAAGTACGTCGGCGTACGGTCGATCACTTCGCCCGTTTCGATATTCCATTTCACAATCTCGGAGGAAATGAACATCGTGTTAAACGCATTCCCCCGGTCGTCAAATTGCGTGTGCAATGGACCGAGTGCGCCTGGAGGATCGACTTCACGCTCCATCACATCTTCATAGGCCAATACAGGAATGCCGTATTTCTCTTCGACAAATTCACCTTTCTCAATCGCATCGAATGCCTGTTGGAATGAAAACACCGTCATCATCGGGGCCAACTTCCCTGCTGCGATAAATCTGGTTCCATCCGGTGTTACATCCACACCATGAGGTGATTTGGCAACTGGGACTGCATAGATGGCCCCTTTATGTTTTCGGGGATCGATTGTTTTGGCCCCATTCACTTCATCATAATTCCCGGCTGCAACTTCTTCCTCGAGCTTCTTCCAATTGACGAGTACGATATAGTCGCGGTCATTCTGCGAGGCATTAATTTCTAAATTAGTTGTTGCAAATTCTGTGTTATACGTCGTCATGACAATCCAATCACCCGACATTTTCTTGCCGGCATCCGAGAGGTCATAAGACCAGGGAGGCAAGACAATTTGATAGGCAAGATCGAATTTTTTCGCCTCTCTGTCGAAAGTGGTCATCGAGACGACACCTTTATATTCTTCTTCATACTCATCCAAAGTGGCATAGGCATCTCCCAATGGACGTGCAAACCGTGTCGGCAATGCAATGTACTCCGTATTTTCAGTGACGAAGACGCCCGCATGCGGCCCGCCCATATTCGGCAAGAACATCATATCCACTGTTTGGAATGTACTCAGATCGACGGCGGCAACGCGGTTATTCCCCACGTCATTCGCGAAAAGGAATTCGCCATCATACTCACCATCTGTCTCGGAAATCGAAGGGTGGTGGAAATCCCCCCATGTAAAACCGCCCAGCATTTCTTTCGTAGCGGAGTCAAATCCATATCCCGTGGCAGGATCGGGTGTGAAGACAGGGACTGTCCGGATTTTCCGCATGGAGGGGATCCCGTAGACGAACAGCTGGCCTGAATGCCCGCCAGAAGCCATCATGTAATATTCATCTTTTTCCCCGTACGGTACATACACTTTTTCCGCTTTGGTCTTATTGGACTCGGCATTTTGGTTTCCTTTATTAAAATCTGCAAAAAAGACGATCGCCACTAATAACCCTAGAACAATGCCAAATATAGCAGCTAAAACTCTCTTCAAATTCGTATTCACTCTGCCCACCTCGATTCTTATTTCTCAGATGCTGTCTTCAGGACATCGATGATAGCCGCACGATCTTCATCAGATAACGGATTGCCTGCAATGACGCCGGACATCACGGCAGAAGTCGGCTGTTTCAGGAATGAATCCAGATCGACGCCATGCTTGTCCTTGACGCCATCGTACGCATGCGATAGATCCGGTCCAGTCGTCCCGCCTTCGATACCGAGTGAATTGACGGCATGACAGGATAAACAACTATTCGTATTCAACACTTCTGCTTCCGCCGGCACCGATGCCTGCTCTTCGCCTTGTCCTTCTTCATTCGCCGGCTCCGTCGCGCCACTTTCGGTAGTTGCCGTCTCCTCTTTATTGCCTTGGCTAAAGTAAAAATACCCTCCAGCAAACGCCAATACAAAGGCGACAATAAAAATGATGCCGTTTGTCTTCATAAGCTTATAACCTCCTTTTCTATTGCTAATTTAATAAACTTGTATTTATAATACAACTTTATCACAGTCTTATAGGGCAGTCCCAAAACTCCTAATCACTTCATCAATTCTTCACAATTAACCGAGATGGATTTGTAACAATTTCTGTTCTGACAGGCGATCATGCGGCGTCCTTATGGCATTGCGGAAATATTCCGCAAGTTAGTAATCTATATTACCCTCTCCTACTAGCAAACAAACAAAAACGGATGGCCGAATCGCCACCCGTCAGTATTTTTCCCCTTCATCTTTAGGAAAGAGGAAAAAAGATATGCCCCCGCTTACGATCATCGCTCCGATGGTAATGAACACCCGGGATGTCGGCGGGACTTCCTGATAATTTTTACTCAACATCATCCAACCGAACGATCCGACAACTAACATGATCGGGATGATAAATTTAAGTGCTCTCAATCATTCCACCCTCTACTTCCTTTGTCATGGTTGTCTCCATAATACCATACTCCAGCAATGGAATTTGGAATCGGCAAACTGGATACAGGGTCGGACTCGTATCACCTTAAAACCGATATGCTACTAAGGAATTTAACAAAAAGACTTGACGGCACGGATTTTTAACGTTACGATGTTTTCAACAATTCAAATAAAATAAAGATTCTTATCGAGAGAAGCTGAGGGAACTGGCCCGAAGACGCTTCAGCAACCAGCCGGTCGGCAAGGTGCTACCTCCAGCAGGTCTTCGACGGCCTGGAAGATAAGAAGGAGCGAATATACACGTCTAAAGCCTTCTTTCTCGATGAAGGCTTTTTTTACTTTTAATTCGAGTTAAAGCAACTCTGCCAAGGCATAACCGTTTGTAGAAAGGGAGATCGCACTATGTCATTGCTAGAAAAACTGAAAACCGATGTTCTGACCGCCGATGGAGCAATCGGGACACTGCTTTATTCATATGGAATTGATTTTTGTTATGAAGAATTGAATGTTGAAAAGCCTGAAATCATTGAAAAGATACACCAAGATTACATCCGGGCAGGTGCCGACGTCATCCAGACGAACACGTACAGTGCGAATGCTCTGAAGCTGGCCCGCTATGGAATGGAAAACCGGGTGAAAGAGTTTAACGAAGCGGCAATACAAATTGCAAAGAAAGCGGCTGCTCCGGGTGGACAATTCGTCCTTGGCACAATCGGCGGCTTCCGCGGCATACGGAAAAGCGACGCCACGTTGCAAGAAATCCAGAAGGTCGTCCAGCAACAGGCTGAGCATCTATTGACTGGGGATCCGGACGGAATTCTCCTAGAAACCTATTATGATTTCGAAGAATTATCCGCTGTCGTTCAGATGCTTCGTACCATGACAGACACGCCGATCATTGCCCAAGTCTCGATGGAAGAGCCGGGCGTATTGCAGAACGGAATTTCCCTAAACGATGCACTTCATCAATTGGAGGCGCTTGGTGCGGATGTGGTCGGTGTCAACTGCCGTCTCGGTCCTTTCCATACAATCCAAGCTTTTGAAGAGGTCATTTTGCCGGAGAAGGCATTTTTATCCGCCTATCCGAATGCGAGCCTGCTCGACGTGGAAGATGGCCGGATTGTCTATGTATCCGAGGCGGATTATTTCGGCCGGGCCGCCCTGTCCCTTCGCAATGAAGGCGTCCGTCTGATCGGCGGTTGCTGCGGAACGACGCCGAAGCATATCGAAGCGGCGAAAAAGCAACTGGCCGGTCTCGCTCCAGTCGTAGCCAAAGAAGTGAAAAAACAAAAGCCGGTGGTCATCCGCGAAGCAAACCCGGCTATCAATGAGCCAATCCACGAAAAAGTGAAAAGAGAACGATCCGTCATTGTCGAACTGGACACACCGCGGACGTTGGAAATCGAAAAATTCATCGAAGGCGCAAATCTGCTCCACGAAGCGGGTGTCGATGCTGTCACAATGGCCGATAACTCACTCGCCTCCCCGCGAATCAGTAACGTCGCGATGGGCGCCATTCTGAAACAGCAATATAATATAAGACCACTCGTCCATATCACATGCCGCGATCGCAATCTGATCGGTCTGCAATCGCATCTGATGGGACTGGATGCGCTTGATATCCAAGATATTTTGCTTGTCACGGGGGATCCGACGAAAGTAGGCGACTTCCCAGGCGCGACCAATGTCTATGACGTGAACAGCATGGAATTGACGCAACTGACCAAGCAATTAAATGAAGGAATCTCCTTCTCCGGCAAACCGTTGAAGAAGAAAGCTTCCTTCTCAGTGGCAGCCGCCTTCAACCCGAACGTCCGGGTCGTGGAGCGTGCCGTTAAGCGTTTGGAGAAGAAAATTGAAAGTGGTGCGGATTACTTCATTAGTCAGCCGGTTTATTCTAAAGAAAAAATCGAAGAAATCTATGAATCGACCAAACATTTAGATACGCCGATTTTCATCGGCATCATGCCGTTGACCAATATCCGTAATGCGGAATTCCTGCACAATGAAGTGCCAGGCATCAAATTATCAGATGAAGTATTGGAACGGATGCGTGCTTGTGGGGAAGACCGTCAAAAATCGACGGAGGAAGGTGTCCGGATTGCCAAAGAACTGATCGATACGGCGGCGCAGCTCTTTAATGGCATTTATATCATCACGCCTTTCCTTCGTTACGATATGTCATTGGAATTGATTCAACATATAAAAGAACTTGATGCACAGAAGGAGAGGGAACTTGTCCATGCCGATTCATCCAATTGAACAACAACTACAGAAAAGAATTCTCATCATAGATGGTGCAATGGGCACGATGTTGCAAGCAGCTGACTTGACCCCCGAAGATTTCGGCGGCGAGGAGTACGATGGCTGTAACGAATTTTTGAATATTACACGACCTGACGTTCTGGATCGGATTCACCGCGAATACTTGGAGGCGGGTGCGGACATCATTTGTACCAATACATTTGGTGGCACACCGATTGTCCTCGATGATTACGACCTCGGTGATCGGGCGCATGAAATCAATTTTGAAGCGGCTCAGATCGCGAAGAAATGTGCAGAAGACTTCTCAACACCGGAATGGCCACGATTCGTCGCGGGCGCGATGGGACCGACGACCAAGACGCTTTCCGTCACAGGCGGAGCGACATTTGATGGATTGACCGAAGACTTCTATGTGCAGGCAAAAGCGCTGATCGAAGGCGGCTGCGACTTGCTATTAATGGAGACGAGCCAGGATATGCTGAATGTCAAAGCAGGCACACTCGGCATCAAGCGCGCATTCGAAGAGACCGGTAAAGAAGTCCCTGTCATGATTTCGGGTACTATTGAGCCGATGGGAACAACGTTGGCCGGCCAAAGCATTGAATCGTTCTATATTTCAATCGAACATATCAAGCCACTTTCGGTCGGTTTAAACTGTGCGACAGGTCCTGAATTCATGACCGATCATTTGCGCTCCCTATCCGACTTGGCAACGGGCTATGTCAGCTGTTATCCGAACGCCGGCCTGCCGGATGAAGAAGGGCATTACCATGAATCTCCTGAGTCCCTCTCCAAGAAGTTGGAAGGATTTGCGGAGAAAGGTTGGTTGAACTTGGTTGGTGGCTGCTGCGGTACGACCCCAGCACATATCCGTGCGATCCGGGAAGTGGTCGATGGGAAAACACCTCGCCCACGACCTGAAGAGTCGCATGGTCATGCCGTTTCGGGAATTGAACCCCTGCTCTATGATGACTCGATGCGGCCTCTCCTAGTCGGTGAACGGACGAATGTCATCGGTTCCCGGAAGTTCAAACAATTGATTGTCGATGGGAAATTTGAAGAGGCATCCGAAATCGCGCGTGCTCAAGTACGCGGCGGAGCGCATGTCATCGATATCTGTTTGGCAAACCCCGACCGGGATGAGCTGGAAGATATGAAGCAATTCATGAAAGAAGTCGTTAAAAAAGTGAAAGTGCCTCTCATGATCGACTCGACGGACGAAAAAGTCATCGAAGAAGCATTGAAATACTCCCAAGGGAAAGTGATCATCAACTCCATCAACTTGGAGGATGGCGAAGAGCGTTTCGACGCGGTCATGCCTCTCGTGAAAAAATACGGGGCAGCCGTCGTTGTCGGTACGATTGACGAGATCGGCATGGCAGTCACCCGCGAACGGAAGTTGGAAGTGGCCCAGCGCTCCTATGATTTATTGGTCAATAAATGGGGGTTGGCCCCGGAAGACATCATTTTTGACCCGCTCGTATTCCCTGTCGGTACAGGAGATGAGCAATACATCGGCTCCGCTGTGGAAACGGTGGAAGGCATCCGGATGATCAAGGAAAAAATGCCTCGTGCGTTAACGACCCTCGGTGTGAGTAACGTTTCATTCGGACTTCCGCCGGTCGGCCGTGAAGTGTTGAATGCCGTCTATTTGTATCACTGTACGCAGGCCGGTCTGGATTACGCGATCGTCAATACGGAGAAATTGGAACGTTATGCTTCAATTCCGGAAGCGGAAGTGAAAATGGCAAACGAGCTGTTATTCTCCACAACCGATGAGACACTTGCCGAATTCACCAACTTCTACCGCGGTAAGAAGAAAGAGAAAACAGAGGATGATATCCCGAAAACCGTACCGGAACGACTTAGCTATTATGTCGTGGAAGGGACGAAAGAGGGATTAATTCCCGACTTGGAAGCAGCATTGAAAATGTACGATGCTCCGCTCGATATAATCAATGGCCCATTAATGGAGGGCATGGCGGAAGTCGGCCGCCTGTTCAACGATAATCAGCTCATTGTTGCGGAAGTGCTGCAAAGTGCGGAAGTGATGAAAGCGTCCGTGTCATTCCTGGAGCAGTTCATGGATAAAAAGGCGGATGATACGGGCAAAGGGAAAATCGTACTGGCGACCGTCAAAGGCGACGTCCATGATATCGGGAAGAACCTGGTCGACATCATTTTAAGCAACAATGGCTACCAAGTCGTCGATCTTGGCATCAAAGTGACTCCTGCCACACTGATTGAGGCCGTACGGAAAGAGAAGCCGGATATTATCGGTCTGTCGGGATTACTTGTCAAATCGGCGCAGCAAATGGTGTTGACAGCCCAAGACTTCAAAGCAGCCGATATTGATGTGCCGGTCCTCGTTGGCGGTGCAGCCTTGACACGCCGATTCACCGAAACGAAAATTGCGCCGGAATACGACGGGCCAGTCCTCTATGCGAAAGACGCCATGTACGGACTGGAACTGGCCAACCGGCTGCAAAATAAAGAAGAGAAAGTAGCCTTGCTAAATGAATTAATAGAACAACAAGAACGCCGGGCAGAAAATGATGCAATCAAAGCAGCGAGACAAGCCGAATCGGGAGCTGTCGCGGTAGCCGTCCGCCCGGTCAAAACAGTGCGTGAAGACGTTCCGGTCCGTGTACCGAACGACTTGCGCCGACGTGTTTTGAAAGATTATTCCGTTTCCCATTTGTACCCATACGTCAACATGCGCACGCTGATTGGCCACCATCTTGGCTTGCGTGGCAACGTTGATAAAATGTTGGAAGAGCGGGAGCCGCGGGCAGTCGAGCTGCATGAAATGGTCACCAGTTTTTTAGAATCCGGCAACTTGACAGCATCGGGGCTGTATCAATTTTTCCCTGCCCAATCCGATGGCGATGATGTTATCATCTATGATCCGGAAGATGGGAAAACAGAAATCGAACGCTTCACATTCCCGCGCCAAAGCAAGGAACCGTTCCTGTGCCTCGCCGACTACCTAAAACCGGTCAGCAGCGGCATCATGGACTATGTCGGTTTCATGCAGGTGACCGCGGGACATGGTGTCCGCGACTTCGCCAACCGATTGAAAGCGGAAGGGAAATTCTTGGAGAGCCACGCATTCCAGGCGACTGCTCTGGAGCTTGCGGAAGGCTTCGCCGAGCGGGTCCACCAAGAGATGCGCGACCAACTGGGTATCTCCGATCCAACTGATTTCACGATGCGCGAACGGTTTGCCGCAAAATACGAAGGCCAACGCTTCTCTTTCGGCTATCCGGCTTGTCCAAACCTGGAAGACCAGGCAAAACTATTCGGACTGCTGAAACCGGAAGACATCGGTGTCCATTTAACTGAAGAATTCATGATGGAGCCGGAAGCTTCCGTTTCGGCCATTGTTTTCGCCCATCCGGATGCTCGCTACTTCAATGTAGATTAATGAAGAGAAATAAACCCGCCAAACGGATATCATTGTCCGATTGGCGGGTTTTTGGATTTTCTGGAGGTTGGTCGGGCAGCGGGGCCCTGATGTTGGATAACTCCCCTGTTCCTCGGAAACCCCAGCGATGTTCCTTCTTCAACGGGACCACCTAGGCTCCAACCGCCCCCAAAAAGCCCTCTCCGCAAGGATGACCTCCTGCGGAAAGGGCGAACCGATCAATCGAGTTCAACTTGTTTATCTCCAAGGTCGACGGCCCATGCCAAACCGGCCGCCAAAGCCTCCCAATGGTGGTCCGAACCCGGGCTGCGCTTGAACAGGTGGCCCCATTACGGTTTGTTCTGTTTCCGCATAATAATGGCGCGGCACATCGACGTAATGCTGCATATTCACATTGACAATCGGATGGATATATGGGACCTCCCGTGGAATAAATGAATTGTGGCAACGATACTGAGTTGGGCAAACAACCGGCTCCGTCCGGCTCATCGGCATAACCCGGCCTCTGTGGCAATGTCCGTGTCCATGGTGATGTCCATGGTGATGGTGCATCATCATATTCTCACCTCCTCCTTCCTCTATTACATGCGGAAGGGAGAGCGTACACTCGGGCGAGCGACTAGAACGAGGAGCTTTGTCACGGAAAAGCCGTTAGAGTGGTCGCACACTCGACCGCATCCGGCTAGGCTTGATAGGATACAACCCCATCAAGCCTTCCCTTTCGCCGTATCATACGCCGCCAGCGCCCGATTTCGTGCCAAAGCGTGATCAATCATCGGAAAGGGATAATCTTCACCGATTCGGATGCCCGCTTCCTCTAGTACATCCGCAGGCGCTGCCCAAGGACGATGAGTGTACTTAGCGGGCAGCTCCCCCAGTTCCGGAACCCATCTGCGGATAAAAAAACCATTCGGGTCGAACTTTTCACTTTGCATAATTGGGTTGAAAATCCGGAAATACGGCGCCGCATCAATGCCGCTGCCAGTCACCCATTGCCAGCCCATCGCATTGTTCGCCTCGTCGAAATCGACCAATGTCTCCCGAAACCAATCAGACCCCGCCGTCCATGGAATGAGCAGATGTTTGACCAGAAACGAAGCGACCACCATTCGTACCCGGTTATGGATGAACCCCGTTTCCCGTAACTGTCGCATCCCGGCATCAACCAACGGATAGCCCGTCCTTCCCTCTTTCCACTTCTCCAATTGCGCTGACGTACCAACCCAAGGAAACGCCTGAAATTGACTACGGAGGGGGGAATGAAGGATCTCCGGAAAATGGATGAGCTGGTGATACGCAAAGTCCCTCCAGATCAATTGCCGGAGGAACGCATCCGCCGCCTGATGCAAAGAGGAGTCCATCCCGCTCCAACGCTGCACACCGTGCCATAGCACCCGAACGCTAATATCTCCATGCGCCAAATGGGAGACAGAGACGAAACTGCTTCACGATGCGGAAAATCCCGCCCCGCCGCATATCGGCCCAGCCCTTCCTCGGCAAATTGCTCCCATCTTGCAATCGCTCCTGCTTCTCCAGGTTTCCAATACTCACCGAAAGGCAAAGCCCCATCCGGCAATAATCCCAAATCCTCTACGGATAACGACTCAACGGGCCGCGCCACGGTCTCCAAATAATCTGGAATCCCCAAAACCGGCGGAACCGTCTGTTGCATGCACCGTTTCCAGAACGAAGTGAACACTTTATACGGCTCCTGCTTTTGATTCCACAACCGATCCGGGTCGAATAACAGATGGCCATGAAACCGACGGACTTCCACGCCCCGCAATCGAAGTTGCTCCGTCAAATCCCGGTCCGTCCGCCGGACATCGGGTTCGTACCGTTCATTAAAAAACAGCGCCTCTGCGCCCGTTTCCTTCATCAAACTTTCAAGCTCTTCCCCAGGATCGCCTGAACGAATGACCAACGGAACTCCTTTCGATGCAAGATTCCGTTGTAACGTTAGTAATGAATGATGGAGCCACCAGCGTGACGCTGCACCCCGCTCCTCTTCCCGCGACTTGATGAAGACCGGAAGGACGGCCCCCTGCTGAGCTGCCTCCCATAAGGCGGGGTGATCATGGAGCCGAAGGTCGTTCCGGAACCAGACAATGGTTTTCTTCATTACATCCCCCCATTAGTGTTCTTCCTGCAAGGTTAGGACACCGTCCGTCATGTTATACACCTTATCGCAATATCCGGTAAGCCGGATATCATGAGTGACGACAATCGTTGTCGTATTTTTGTTTTTCGTCTCGCTTTTCAGCAGTTCCATCACTTCATACGCCCGGTCCGAATCGAGCGAGGCTGTCGGTTCATCCGCCAAGATGACGGAAGGATTGCTGAAAAGCGCTTTGGCTATCGCGACACGCTGCCGTTCCCCGCCGGATAAGTCGGACGGATACTTGGTACGCAGATCGCCAATGCCCAGATCTTCATATAACTGTTCCAGTTCGGCTTGCACCATGTTCCCCTTCTTCACTTTATTCAACAACCGTAATTGGTCTGCCACGCTGAGGAATGGAACGAGATTGGATGCCTGGAGAATGAACCCGATTTCCTTCAACCGGATGCGGGATCGTTGCTTTTCATTCAAGGCAGACAAGTTTTGCCCATTGATGATGACGTCCCCTTCCGAAGGCGACAGCAATCCGCCGATAATCGTCAGAAAGGTGCTCTTGCCCGAGCCGGACGGACCGATGATGGCAATCAATTCACCGCTCTCCGCGTGAAAATCAGTATTCTTCAGCGCTTCCACTTTAGTCCGTCCCGAACCGAATGTTTTCGTCACACCAACTAATTGTAAGACACTCATAGGTCACCCTCCTATCGCTTTCAATGGATCGATCCGTACTATGGTGAGAACCGAGAAGACTGCGCCTGCAATTGCAACGCCTATTAACACAATTCCATATAGACCCATTGTGGCAAGGTCAAAGGAAACGGGAACCGCGCTCGGTAAAGACCGCCCCGACAACAAGGTCAGCCCGAAACCGGCCCCCACTCCGACCGCAGCTAAAATAAACGTCTGGGCAATAACCGACTTGGATAAATACCAACTGGAGATCCCTTGTGCTTTCATGACGCCGAACAAGCTGATTTTCTGCACGGTCAGTACGTATAAGAAGATCGCTACGATGACGGAAGAAATGACGAACAAGAAATAGATCATGAATGTCAGGGTCATATTCTGCTCAGTATAACCCGGCAAGTTTTCGATGAAAGTTTCCACTTCGATGACTTCCAGTTCTGCATTCGAAGTGATGGCGTTAAGGTCGCCATCGGTCCGGATGACGATTCCGTTAATCCGGTCACTGTTGAGCTCGGCCGCCTCCCCGTATTTCACCCGATGGAATGTCGATAGATCGGCATACAGCACAGGTGCTGCATTGAAGCGGGCCTTATCCGTAAAACCGACAATCGTCAATATTTCGTCTGAAGAGGATACGTGGAGTACATCGCCCAAGGCAAAGCCGTCCTCTTTCAGTGCGTCACTTGCAATCACTTCGTTGTCTCCCGAGAAAGGACTCCCCTCCGTAACTGAAGGTACAAGAAACCCATCTTCCTCAATTCCGAATATAGATACGTTCTGCTTCTTTTCCCCGTTTCCGACAATAGCGCTTAACTGAGCTAGGACAGCAATTTTATCCCCTTCCACTTCTCCCGTGGCTTCGACACCCATCAGCGACTGGTATAGGCTTTTATCCGACTCCTCGGTCAGTACGATGGCGTCGGCTTCCCATTTATCGACCGATTCCCGGTTGAGGTTTTGCAGGCCGGTCGCCAAGCCGGAAAGGAAGAAAACCAGATAGGAGACAAGCAGTAAAATACCGGTAATCAAGGTGAACCGTAATTTATTTCTTTTTATTTCACGCCAGGCCAAGAACATTGCCCTTCCTCCTTCTTCATCTACTTATAGACGCAATGCCGTCTGGTGCAGATTGTCTGCCGACACGGCGACTTGTTTCGTATCGTTCCCGATTGCCTTGATGACTTCGACCAAGTCGGCCACTTCGGTCTCAATCTGCTTGATCTGGCGATTATTCGCTTCCAGGGAAGTAAGGATCATGTGGAATTTCTCTTGTGACTCAATGGAGTCGTTCCTTCCGATCGCCACTCGCTCCTGGACCTGACCAATCATCGAGACCGCCTGATCCGTTAGTGACGTGGACGTCCGGACAAGACTAGTGATCTGTTCCACAGATTCCTTGGATTGCTCTGCCAATTTACGGACTTCCTGTGCCACCACGGCAAACCCTTTACCCGAATCTCCCGCCCGTGCCGCTTCAATCGACGCATTCAGGGCGAGAAGATTGGTCTGCTCTGCAATTTGCTTGACCATGGCAATGATATCGATGATCTTATCGGATGATGATTTCAATTGACCGATGATATTGCCCATCTGCTCCGTACTACCAGTGACAAACTCCATTTGGACCTCTAGTTGATGAAGCTTTTCATTGCCCTCGGTCGCGTCGGTTTGAATTTGCTCGACACTTTCCACATTGGAATGGATCCGTTGGCGAATGACTGTCGCCTGGTTGTCGACATGTTCAATAGAAGAGTTCGTTTCCTCGGCTAAATCCGCCAAGTCCTCACTAATCGAGGATATTTTCCCTTTCAGTTCCGTCTTGACGACTTCATATTGCTGGTGCCGAAGTTCCTCATTTTCCTTCTCGTATTCTTCCATAACAATCTGCATCTCGAAATTGATTAATTTTGAGACAGCCAATCGTACTCGTTCCCTACGATCACCAGCAGGCATGCCGTCCGTAATAACGCGAATGACCGCTTCCTGTATTTGATGTATTGTGCCCATATACCATTTTGGTTCAACCCCAATCGCAAAGTGCATTTTGGCGAGCTTCCTCTTCCGCTGAATGGCCTCGTCATTCAATTCCCCGTCAAACATGGCGACTATATAGTCTCCCAACAGTCCCTTGAGCCGCTCAATACCGATGCGCTGCTCAATAAGCTGCTGCAACAAGGGGACAGCGAGCACTTTGTCATAAAAGACGTCTGCTATAACGTTGACCCCTTGTTTCACCCGAGGTTGAAACGTATGGATGAAAGCCATATCTTCTTCCGTGAAATCTATCAATCTTAATTGTCGTTGCAGTTCCGGATATGCCTGCAATTCAAATTTACGTATCGAGAGCTTGGTCGGCGATGACGACTCGGTCGTTTTTCGCTTAAACAGGATATTCATATGAATGCCTCCTTTATTCCTTCTACCTTTTACTATATACTAGGCTACAATTAACCGTCAAATGATTGTATAATGTTATTACTAAAAGATTATACAACACTAACAAATAGTTTTATAATGAGAGAAGATAGTTAATGGAAAGGAGAAATCGGAATGGAACATTGTAAAGTTTGTATGCCCACAGAATTGTTTTATCAAATCCGGTTGGACGGGGAAGAAAACCGGCGGCACATCCCTGCCCTGTGCAATTATCTTGAAAAGGCGGGATTGCTCACCAGCTGCCAGCAGAATGTGCTCACCGTGAAAGAAACGGCGGTTGCCGGACTGTGCGATTATTTTGATGATATGTTGGACATTCAGTCAATCTTTTCTCGGTGGGGGATAGAGTGTGGAGACCAATCAAAGAAGTGCGCGAATGGATCGGTTCTTCCAAGGCATTCCGAACAAGCGGGAAAAACAAGTGGCGGCAAGCAAAATATTGGATGCGGCTTTAGAAGTGGGGGCCATTCCGCTAGCAGAAGGCGTGGAGGAGTGGGAGGATTTCCAATGGCACAAGAATAAAGGATTTCAACTATTCCAAGGCTATCTCTTCGGCAAACCCTCCCCCATTATCGGCTAGGCGATTTCCGGTCGGCGAGCATCCAGCCAAGGAGAAGACCGAAGACGGCATGCCCTGCCAACCAATAGAGCAAAGCGGCAAGGTCTGTGAGTTGTGGTGTACGTTCCGACAATACGGTCATCGGATAATAGGCGGCTCCGATTAGCAGGCTGACGACCATGGACACAATTAATTTATGATAAGATGTCCTGATCTCACGAAGAAGAAGGAACAGGACCAGGCTCACAAAAACAGAGACAAGCAGATGAAAGCCTACTTCCACGGATTCCGGATAGGTGAAGCGGTTGAGGAAAGGGATATAATCGACATTCAGCAAAAGGGTGTACACTTTGACAGCCTTCCATTGCTCGATCAGTTTGAATGAAAAGCTGAGGACCAATCCCGCGATGATGCCGGAGAAAAAAATCTTGACCCAATGTTTTTGCAGCATCTTCACCACGCCTTCCCAAATTTGTTTATCCGTATTATGGACAAAAGTATACCAGTCCGTCAACCTCTTGTATAAGGTTGGATAACGATTATTGTACAGTTTTGCTGATTTGGCTATACTAATGGAGAAGAAATTAGGTTCTACCCTATTCCGAATAACTATCGAAAGGATGATTCCCATGACACCCTCAAGCGAAACTGGGCGGTATTATATCCAACAGGTCGCGGATATGACCGGCCTGTCAAAACAAGTCATCCGTAAATGGGAAGAGCGCTATGGACTTATACAACCTGATCGATTGGCTAATGGCTATCGAATTTATAGCGAGAAGGATATCAATATTTTATTGAGAGTGAAAGCACTATCGGAACAAGGCTATTCCATCAAGCAGGCGGTGGAGCTTCTGGAGGGACAACATGTCGAGGTGAATGAAAACCCTTTGATGGAGACGGCCGATCCACTCCATCCGGATGGCTTGAATAAGTATGTATTCCAGTTGCTGGAACGAGGGGCCCATTGTGATGAAATGGAGTTGGGTTTGCTCCTTCAACAAGCGTATCATGAGGTCGGACTATCCACGTTCCTCTCGTCTGTTGTCATCCCTTTTTTGAAAGAGGTCGGGGACCGCTGGGGGAAAAAGGAATGGACCGAATACCAGGAATCCGTTTCCAGTCTCATAGTACGGGATTTCCTTGTACAGATCCGGCGAAACTATCAATACCGGGAGGGAGCCCCGTTAGTGGTCGGAGCCTGCCTGCCGTACGAACGGCATGAAATCCCGGTTCAAATCATATTGCTGCAAATGATGTTGAGAGGTTGGAGAACAATGCTCATCGGGGCCTCGCCTGCTCCGAATGCAATTGAATCGCTCGTGTTGAAGTTGCAACCTAAGAAGGTTTTGCTGTCCGCCTTAACCACTCACCCGTTCGAACAGGAGCCGGACATGCTTCAAGACTTGGATGCCTTCGCGGCAAAGCAGCCAACCATTGATTTTTATCTAGGGGGCGCGGGTGCAATTGAATATGCAAAGGAATTGGAATTGCGGGCAATCACAATCGCTACTTCCTACGAAGAAGTCGTAGGGGAGAAACCGACTGCAACATAAAAAAGCCTCACAGACATATGAGGCTTCTACTGGTATGCGGCTGGTAAATCTTCTTCATCAAATCCTTCAGGCTCGGCCCTTTTTGGCTTGAATGCGCCATGATCGGGGGCTCCTTCTCCAACCATGCCTAAAGAAGCGATATAATCTTCGTCTTTCCGAAGTTCCATCTCTGTCGAATCAATAAACTGACGTTCCATCATAGATCATCTCCTCAACTATTTCCGTGACAGAATACGTTGACATCCGAGACTTAGCAATCTATTATTCTCTTATATTGTACACATTATTCTGTCATTTGTCAAGGTGTCCGAACGTTTCAATAAGAGGGTAACGGTTATACTAAAGAGAGATACATATCACGAAGGAGGTGTGGATGTGAAAAGAATCGTCCTGTTTGACGGCGAATGTAATTTCTGTGACGCCAGTGTGCAATTCATCCTCAAACGCGATCCTGCTGCACATTTTCTTTTTACATCATTGCAGAGCGAAACGGGGCAGCAATTGAAAAAGCAATACTATATTCCGGAAAATGTGGATAGCATTGTCCTCATTGAGAAAGGTAAAGCGTATACCAAATCCTCGGCCGCTCTCCATATTGCAAAAAAACTGGATGGGCTTTGGCACCTGTTATTTCTCTTTATCCTCGTGCCGCGTCCGCTGCGTGACGTTGCGTATGACTACATTGCAAAAAACCGCTACAAATGGTTTGGCAAAAAAGATTCCTGCATGCTCCCGCCTCCTGAAATAAGGAAGCGATTTATTTAAATTAAAGACCGGGGTTGTCCATCAAGGGCAGCCCTATTATTTGCTCCTATCCATAACCTCTTTGAAATCCTACACTATCCTCGGGAGATTAGATCCACTTATATGTTCTGACAGCGATCATAACTCCCCAGAACCGCCTATACTTCCCTGCAAGCGATCATAAGGCTCGAGAAACGCTCATATATCCCAACGACCACGAGCTCCCATAACTCACAACTTACCCCGTATTCCTCACTCACACCAAAAAGGCTGCCCATGAGCAGCCTTTTCCTATCATGCTTGCAGTTGTTGGTTTTCCTCAGCCGTGAAGGCGCGGGATCTTGTTAAAAAGCGTTTTCCTTCCACGCCTTCGAGCGAGAACATGCCGCCCCGACCTTCCACGACGTCGATGATGAGCTGGGTATGCTTCCAATAGTCGAACTGGTTTTTGTGCATATAGAACGGGACCCCGCCGATATATCCTAACAAGACATCCTGATCACCGATGATCAGGTCGCCCTCCGGATAGCACATCGGCGAGGAGCCGTCACAGCAACCGCCGGACTGATGGAACAGGAGCGGACCGTGTTTCCGCTTCAAGAAGTCGATGAGCTCCAATGCTGCGTCTGTCGCAATGACGCGATCTGGCAAGGCTCCCACATCCCTTCAATTGATGACGATTAGAAGAATCCTAACTTATCCGGGCTGTAGCTGACGAGCATGTTTTTCGTATTTTGATAATGGGACAGCATTTGCAAGTGATTTTCGCGTCCGATTCCGGATGCTTTATAACCACCGAATGCTGCATGGGCCGGATACGCGTGATAGCAGTTGGTCCAGACGCGCCCCGCCTCGATTTTCCGGCCGAATCGGTACGCTGTATTGATATCGCGTGTCCAGACGGCTGAACCAAGGCCATACAATGTATCGTTGGCAATTTCCAACGCCTCTTCTTTCGTCTTGAATGTCGTCACAGATACGACGGGACCGAAGATTTCTTCTTGGAAGATCCGCATTTTATTGTTCCCTTTGAAGACGGTCGGTTGCACGTAATAGCCGCCTTCCAACTCCCCTTCCAGCTGGTTTTGCTCCCCGCCGGTCAGGCATTCTGCGCCCTCCTGCTTTCCAATATCGAGATAGGACAGAATTTTCTCTAGCTGCTCAGCGGAAGCTTGTGCGCCCATCATCACCGTCGGATCAAGCGGATTTCCAATTTTGATCGCTTTGACACGTTCTAGTGCACGCTCCATGAATTCATCATAGATCGACTCCTGAATCAAGGCACGTGAAGGGCATGTGCACACTTCTCCCTGGTTCAGCGCGAACATGACAAAGCCTTCAATCGCTTTATCCAAAAAGGCATCATCTTCTGCCATGACATCTTCGAAGAAAATGTTCGGCGATTTGCCGCCAAGCTCCAATGTGACCGGAATGATATTTTGCGAAGCATATTGCATAATGAGGCGCCCTGTCGTCGTTTCTCCCGTGAACGCGATCTTTCCGATACGCGGATTGGAGGCAAGCGGTTTTCCGGCTTCCAATCCGAATCCATTGACGACGTTGACTACACCTGCAGGCAATAAATCTTCGATTAGTTCCATCAAGACCATGATCGAAGCAGGTGTTTGCTCCGCTGGTTTCAATACGACACAGTTCCCTGCAGCAAGGGCGGGTGCAAGTTTCCAAACCGCCATGAGAAGTGGGAAATTCCAAGGGATGATTTGGCCGACGACTCCGATCGGCTCATGGAAGTGGTACGCAACCGTATCGTTATCAATCTGGCTAACTCCGCCTTCTTGCGCACGGATAGCAGACGCAAAATAACGGAAGTGATCGATGGCAAGCGGCAAATCAGCGTTCAATGTTTCACGGACCGCTTTGCCGTTTTCCCAAGTTTCAGCAACAGCCAACATTTCCAAGTTCTGTTCTATGCGATCTGCGATTTTCAAAAGAATATTCGCGCGTTCCGTAACCGATGTCCGTGCCCAAGAATCCTTGGCCGCGTGTGCTGCATCGAGGGCAAGTTCGATATCTTCCTTCGTCGACCGGGCAACTTGGGTGAATACTTTTCCTGTCACCGGCGTGACATTGTCAAAGTATTCCCCGTTTACAGGGGCTGTCCATTTACCGCCAATAAAATTGTCATACCGTTCTTTGAAGTTCACCTTTGCTCCATCTGTGTTCGGAAACGCATAAACTTGACTTTCTGTGGCTTGTACCAAATTCCATTCCTCCCTTTTTTTTCGATTCGGTAACCGGCGGCTAACTTTTTGCACGCAAGATCACCTTATGCTGCAAGCTTCCTGCCTATGACTTTACATATTCGCGTACATTTGAAGCTTGTCCTATCATTCTGTCAGACTATGCGAAATTTTTCAACTATTAAGATTTACAATTTGAAGTTTTCACTTTAATAGTTTGTTAAATTTCCCGTAATAATTTGTTCATATCTCACTCGTACAATAAAAGCAGATGAAATACAAAGGAGACGGACATGATGGAGAACTCAAAAGGCAAACAATTCTTATCCACTCTGACTGCCGGGGTTATCGGCTCGATGTTGACGTTGGGAGTAGTCGCGAATACCGATTTGCTCACTGCAAAAACCCAAGGTGCAACTGCGACGGAAACGGCAACGGGCAATTACGAAGTGCAACCGACTTCCGTAAAAAGCGCTGCTTCCCTATCCGATATGGTGGAGCAGGCTTCGGGAGCGATTGTCGGCGTCGTCAATTATCAAAAGATGGGGAACCGGTTTGCACAGGACAGCCAAAGTATCGAAGCGGGTGCTGGCTCGGGTGTGATCTATCAAATTGACGGTGATGAGGCATTGATTGTCACAAATAATCACGTCATTGAAGGAGCGGATAATGTCGAAGTCGTCTTGAACGATGGAGAGAAAACAACTGCAGAAATTATTGGGAAAGATGCGTTAAGCGATCTGGCCGTCTTGAAAATTGACGCCAAATATGCGAAGGCCGTCTTGGAATTCGGGGACTCGGATTCTCTCCGCGCAGGCGATCAAGTCATCGCTATCGGGAATCCGCTCGGACTTGATTTCTCCGGAACGGTCACTCAAGGGATTGTCAGTGCAGTCAACCGGTCCATTGATGTCAAAACTTCGGCGGGCGTCTGGGAAATGAACGTCATCCAAACGGACGCAGCTATCAATCCCGGAAACAGCGGCGGTGCCTTGTTGAACACGGACGGCAAAGTGGTTGGCATCAACAGCTTGAAAATCGCGGAGAACGGAGTTGAAGGACTAGGCTTCGCCATTCCAAGCAATGAACTGATTCCACTCCTGGAAGAAATGGTCGAACACGGCCAAGTGGAGCGGGCGTATATCGGCATTGGCCTTGCCGATCTCGCCGATGTGCCGGCCATGTATATTCAAAATCTGCCGGAATCAGTGGAAGGCGGCGTCTTGGTAACCAGTGTAGACCCTTCTTCAGCAGCAGGAAAAGCCGGTTTGCGACAACAAGATGTCATCACGGCGATTAATGGAACGGAAATCAAGAATTCAGTGGAACTCCGGAAATTCCTTTATTCGAAGCTATCCGTCGGCGACAAAGCGAAGTTCACCATCTATCGCGGCAATGCAAAACAGAGTGTTGAACTGACTTTGACGAGTACTTCGGCTAGAGAAGGCTAAGTGAACATCCACCAGACGCCATGTGTGACAAATGGGCACATGGCGTCTTTTTATCGGGACTTGAAAAGGTTTGACATCTTAGTCGGAATTCCTGAGGCAACGGGCGGAGTCCGACCGGTGTTGGGCGGAATTCTCGGCGACTTTGTCGAAATCAGGAACCTTCGTCGCAATTCTCGAAGCGTTGGGCGGAATCCTAAAACAATTGGGAGGAATCCTGCAGAAGTTGGTAGCAATTCGAAACTGCTTGAGCGGAATCTACTCTTGGGCCCTTCTCCTCAGCTTTGTGACTCCCAACAGTTGATTAATTTCCCCAATCGTTTTACCTTGAAAGAAAGGATAAGGGGGGCGGCCTATGAAAATTTTAGTAATTGAAGACAATGAGAGCGTATCCTCGATGATCGAGCTCTTCTTTTCCAAAGAGGGTATCGAAGGCGAGTTCGTCAAAGACGGACGGGAAGGCTATCGTCGAGCATGCGACAAACGTTGGGATTGTTTGATCATTGATTGGATGCTCCCCGGCATGGACGGTGTCACGATTTGCCGGAAATTGCGGCAAGCCCGTGTCGATATTCCGATTATTATGCTGACCGCCAAAGATAGCGAGTCCGACCAAGTGCTCGGCCTGGAAATGGGCGCGGATGATTACGTGACAAAACCGTTCAGCCCGCTTGCCCTTATGGCCCGCATTCGAGCTGTGACCCGGCGCTATGCTCAGCCGCCCTCTCCCCCCGAGGAAGAAGGAGTTCTTCAGACCGTTCATTTTAAAATGAACACCAACACCCGGGAAGTTTTGCTTGATGGCCGATTAATTCCCAACCTGACACCGAAAGAATTCGACTTGCTTCATTTTTTCCTCCAACATCCGAAACAAGTATTTTCCCGGGAGCAGCTTCTCGATCGTGTCTGGGGCTATGATTTTTACGGGGACGATCGCACCGTCGACGTTCATATCAAACGGCTGCGCACAAAAATTTCAACAGAGGAACGCCCTTTCTTCCATACCGTCTGGGGGGTCGGCTACCGGTTTGACGAAACGAGCGGTGACGCGACATGAATGTGAGAGTTCTTTACCAGCAGCTCGCCAGCCATATTAGCGTCATCTTGATTGCGTTCCTACTATTAAGTCTGCTGTTTTCCCATTATATCGAGCAATTTGTCTATGACAATAAAACCGAGGAACTTACCCAGTACGGCAAGGAAATCTTACGGGATATCCAAAGGGATCGATTAAATTCCAACAGGATTCTCCAATCCTATGGCCATGTGCTGAACGGGCGGGATATCCAATACAGTCTGTTTGATGAGGATTCGGCAATTATTTATTCCACCGGCTTGAAGACCCCTTTGGTGGAATTAAATGAAAAGGAATGGGAACTCATTACGAATGGCCACTCTGTCATCGTGAATCAGGATTATAAACGGTTCGATGTGGGCGTCACCTTTGTGCTTCTTCCTTATATCCATAATCATCAATTTGTCGGGGGCATTCTCCTCACCTCCCCAATTAAAGGGTCACGGGAAATCATTTCTCAGATGAACCATTATTTGATTTATACGACGTTGATCGCCTTGGCGGTTGCCCTTATCGTCAGTTGGATTTTGTCAACGTTCCATGTGAAACGTGTCGAACGATTGCGGCAAGGAGCGTCTCGCGTCGCCCAAGGGGATTATTCTGTTCGGGTTCCTTCATCAAACTTTGACGAAATCGGGGAATTATCGGGGGATTTTAATCGTATGGTGGAGAAGTTGGAGGTCTCTCAAGCTGAAATCGAAAATCTTGAAAACCGGCGTCGCCAATTTATGGCGGATGTTTCCCATGAGCTGAGGACCCCACTTACGACGATTCGCGGCATCATCGAAGGACTTCGCAATGACATGATCTCCGAATCGGAAAAAGAGAAGGGCTTGCATCTCGCCAGCAACGAAACGATGCGACTTATCCGGTTGGTGAATGAAAACCTCGACTACGAAAAGATCCGGGCCAATCAAGTGAAACTCGATAAGCAACGCTTCCAGCTAGTTGAATTATTCGAGATTACGAAAGAACAGCTGAAAGGGCAGGCGCAGGCTAGGAGCAATCAAATTAAAATCGATGTCGATCCCACAGTCCATGTCCTGGCCGATTACGACAGGCTACTGCAAGTGTTGATCAACATCACAAAAAACAGTATCCAGTTTACGGAGAATGGGTTAATTCAATTACGGGGGTTCGACAGCGAAGGCAGTACAGTGATTGAAATAGAAGATACCGGAATCGGCATGGACCCGGAAGAGATTGAAAGAATTTGGAGCCGCTTCTACAAAGCGATTGTTTCCCGGACTACGAATCCTTACGGGGAATTCGGTCTCGGGCTTTCCATCGTCAAACAACTGGTCACGCTCCATGAGGGGACGATTGAAGTCGCCAGCGCGAAAGGGCGAGGGACTACTTTCACCATTGAAATACCGAAAGCATAAAGAGGAAAAGGCTGTCTCAAAGTCGCATTCCTGACTTTCGAGACAGCCTTTCATTCTGCTTGAATCAAGTAAACAATCCCTTCTTTCTTGATAACGTCAAACTGCACATGATCTTCCGCATGGAGGACAGTCGCATCACCTGAACTACCACTGCTCCCAAATGAGATGCCAAACCGATTGTTTTCAGGGTAACCATATACATAACAAACGACTTTTCCATCTTTCATAAAGACGACTTGGTTCATCCCTTCACTTACTGTCTCCTGTACCCGCATCCATTTGTAGCCGATGGTATCATAGACCACCTCTTTGGACACATACGGGTCAAATGAATAGACGGTATCCCATTCGAACGGGGTAAAGGTCGTTAAATCGATCCGCTTGTCCACCAAATGCTCCGTTGTCAATTTCGTTTGAAGCCGCTTCATATTCACTTCCCACGGCCCCTCTTTCATCAGGACCAAGATGACGACAGCCACTAGAGCAAAGAACAGCAAACCTGCAAGTCCCTTCTGGTTCATCTTCGATCTGCCCCCTTCTTATCAGAAAGACGCTGCGAAATGACTAAAAGTTCTCTTTCAGTTTTGACAGATGGAATCGATATGGTAACGGATAGTGGCAATCACGTGCTCACTTGTCAAGCGCTCCGGTTCAAAGAAAGCATGAATGGCAATTCCATCAATGAGGGAATAGAGCCTTTCAATCTCCAACTCAAAATCGAGTCCTTCCTTTAGCACGCCACTGGCCGCCAAATGACCCAATAATTTCCTGACCCCTTCCAAAATCATATCTTCCGGAATAGCCAATGTATCTTTTCGATGTTGGATATGCGCCATGAACGAAAACCACACTTCCATTTCGGCACGTGTCTCGGCAGTCACCGGGACGATTTCCAACAGAACCGCAATCACCATCTCTTTCGGCGGCAAATTCTTTGTCACGACCGTTTCAATCCGCGCAGTCGCCCGCTCTTGCACGAGAGTCATCGCATAGACTAGCAAATCATCCTGGTTCGAAAAATAATGACGAAGCGCTCCGAGCGAGAGCCCCGCCTCTTCCGCAATATTCCGCACCGTTGCCCCTTCCATCCCTTTATCCAAAATGACCCGCCACATCGCCTTAGCGATCTGCTCACGTCTTTTCTCGTGATCGACAATTTTCGGCATACTTCTATTTTAACAAATTAATATTCCTATGCAATTAATAATACACTTGTATTAAATAAAAACCCACAGTATAATAACTTTAAACAATACGGATGTATTAAAAAGAGGTGTGCTAAATGAGTCTTATTGCGTGGACGATCGTGGCATGTGAAATCGGCTTCTGGGTCGTCATCCTGCTCGGCCTGCTGATACGATATGTTTTTAATCGAAAAAAGATTGGCCTATTCTTTTTGGCTCTAACACCTGTGATTGACCTAATTCTGTTGGCTATCACGGCAATGGACTTATCCAATGGGGCAGCCGCCACTCAAATCCATGCACTGGCCGCTATTTATCTTGGTGTCTCAATTGCTTTCGGAAAAAGTATGATTCGCTGGGCCGACGAACGTTTCCTCTATTACGTAAAGAAACAGGGCAATAAACCGAAACGAAAAACCGGATGGGAACATGCCCGCCACTCCTTGAAAGGATCCTTCCAGCATCTTGCTGCCTTCTTGATTGGCGCTGCCCTTCTATTGCTGATGATTTTCCTCATCGGGAACCCTTACAAAACGAGCGCACTTTCCGGAACGCTGAAAACATGGCTATTCGTCTTGGGCGTCGATTTCGCGATTTCCATTTCCTACTTCATCTGGCCACGAGCGGAGAAAGTGCGGAAAGGCTTGAGTGAATGAAATGGGGAAATGCCCGTGGGGAATCGGGACGATGCGAGGGCATTATAAGCGGTTTTCTGAAATTATGGGCGTAGGGGATGAGTTATGAGCGATTCCTTGAAGATATGAGCACGTGAGAAGAAATATGGGAAGTTCTCCGAAGTTATGGGCGCGCCAGAAGAATTATGAGCAGTCCTCCAAAGTTATAAGCGCGCAGAAGGAAGTATGAGCGGTTCCCCGAGATTATGAGCGCGCCGAAAGGTTTACGCCAAAAAAACCGGCCACAGGCCGGTTTTTCTCATGCTTCCAGATGTTTCAAGGCTTCTGCCACTTTTACTGTGCGTTTCGCTTGGTGCTTGACAGCAGCTTCCACGTCTTCAATCATTTTGCCGTCTTGGCTCACCGTGACGCTCGTGCCGTATGGATTGCCGCCTGCACCGAATGTAACGGCATCCGTGTATCCCGGCGCCGCGACGATCGCTCCCCAATGGTACATGGTCGTGTACAAAGAAAGGATGGTCGCTTCTTGGCCGCCATGTGGGTTTTGCGCGGACGACATAGCGCTCACGGCTTTATTGGCAAGCTTTCCTTGCGCCCAACTACCGCCTGTCGTATCCAGGAAGTTCTTCATTTGCCCTGGCATATTGCCGAATCGCGTCGGCACGCTAAAAATGATGGCGTCTGCCCATTCCAAGTCCGCCGGCGTCACATCCGGCACGTCTTTCGTCGCATCCACATGCGCCCGCCATGCCTCATTTGAATCGATGGCCGCTTGAGGTGCCGTCTCTGGAGCTTTCAACACCTTAACCTCCGAACCGGCTTCCTTCGCTGCCTCCGCTGCCCACTGGGCGAGCTGGTAATTCGTTCCCGTTGAGCTGTAATATACGATTGCTGTTTTAACCATATCCATCTTCTCCTTTCAGATTTCCAAATTAGCTTGTCTATGGTGTCTTCACTTTATTCACCAGTCATCGTCTTTCCATACCATTCCGCCGCAGCTTCCACTTCCGAACGGGTTAGCGAATGGCCGTTCATTTCCCAATGGATCACTGTTTCTGCGCCCGCCCCATTCAATAAACCCGCCAATTCTTCCGCTTCCTCCGGAGGACACATCGGATCATTTTTCCCTGCGGCAATGAATGCCCGAACCCCGGCCAAATCCGGCAACTCCACCCCACGACGTGGAACCATCGGATGATGGAGTATCGCACCACTCAAACTATCTTGATAATGAAACAATAAACTCGCCGCGATATTGGCCCCATTCGAATACCCGATCGCCACTATATTGGATCGGTCAAATCCGTATTTTTCGGACGCTTCGTCCAGGAACCGGTGCAACTCCCCTGTCCGGAAAATCAAGTCCTCCTCGTCAAACACGCCTTCCGCCAAACGCCGAAAGAAACGGGGCATGCCATTCTCCGACACATTGCCTCGGACACTGAGCACCGACGCTTGCGGATCAACCCATTCAGCTAATGGCAATAAATCCCGTTCCGTCCCGCCTGTGCCGTGCAGCAGAAGCAAGATCGGCCTCGCGGGATTCGTTCCTTCTTTGAAAAGATGAATCATTCCTTCACCTCGTTATTTATCTTTAATTCAAGATAAATATAACAATGCCCATTTTGACTGTCAAAAAGTCTGTTTCACTGCAAGTTCGAAATGCGCCAATATTGCCAGGCGACAATCCGGGACATCCACGCCAACCCTTTGCTTTCTGCCAGATGGATGTCTTCCCACTTCCCGTCACCACGCGCTAAATACACTTCATGATGAGGTGCTTGGTCATGATAGCCCCAAATATCGAATAAGCCATCCCGCCGCATGACCGCTGTCACTTCATAATCGATTTGCGGAGCCGTAGTCAACGGATTGCCGCCCGCATGCTGGAGTAGAAAACCGGATTCCTCTTCACCGTGATCCAACCGTTTCAACGTGATGCCGTCGGGCGATGCAGCCGCCCGTTCCCGATAACGTTTCAAATAGTTATAGGCGACAGACTCCCCCACCTGCTTTGTAAAGGTCAATGGAGAACGGTCCAAGTCATAGGCGAGTCCGACGTCGACCCTTGTGCGGAACCCCTTTCCTTCCGGGTTGAAACCTCTCCCATCTCCTTTGAAATAGTGATTCGGAGAAAGGACATTCGGATTGGTCACCCATTTGTCTGCCAAGAAAGTCGTATACCGAAACTTCCAACGATCCACCTTGTTCCGGGGTTCCTTCTCTTGGATAGGCAGCAGCAATTGACTCGGAGGATCAATTTCCTTCGTTATCCAAAACTGTTCCACTTCGGCTTCCTCTTTTGTAGCAAACGGATTCAAGCTACCAAACACTTGAGATACGATGGATTTACTGACATTCAACTGTTCTTCGGACTGTGCCAATGGACGCTCCGCATGAATGGAGTAGGTGGAAGGTTCATCTAATGAGATATCCCGGTCGATATAACGATTCCTTCTTACCGTTTCTACATAAACTCCGTTGCGTAAAATATGATATTCTTCAATATCTTTTATCTTCTCCCATGACAATGCGATTTGCGTCTTGGCAACGATGGTTGTCATGACGATGGATTGAAGTGGATTCTCCTTATTCTTTTCCTCCGCGAACGCTGACGTTTGAAGGACGATGACATCGACCACTTCCCCGTTTTCCAGCCGTTCGATCGTGTACGTATAGAGTTTTGCATGGGTGAAATCCCCATCACTGAATTCGGCCACCGTCCCTTCGTACAGATGTGTCCCATCTTTATACACACGATACAGTCCGCCGACGTCATTCCATGTGAATGAAATCAGGTCCGCCTCGTGCAAGACTGTCTTAATCTCAAATAGTGGCTGCATAGATGCGAAGCCTCCTTTATCCTCCATGTTTGCTTGTTTTCAAAGAGACTAAACCTGGTCAGGCATCTTATTATGAATTCCCTCCTTGCCATCGCTTGAAACTATGTTATAGTGGGGGTGAAAACAAATTTCATGTATCGCCACTAGGGGAGTCCCGTAGAAGGACTGAGACGCGTATGGATATGCGGACCCTTGGAACCTGATCTGGTTGAAGCCAGCGGAGGGAAGTGGAGTGGTAGTTTTGATTATTCCATTTTTCAACACGCCCGCTTCCTGATCCGATCAGGAAGCGTTTTTTATTTCCAACAAAGGAGTGGATCCTCATGTCAAATTCAACAGAACCTCTTTTACAAAAATTACGGGAGGAGCAGCCTCTCGTTCACTGCATTACGAATATTGTCGTGGCCAACTTCCAGGCGAATGGCTTGCTTGCTTTGGGCGCTTCCCCTGTGATGGCGGACGCGGTCGAAGAGGCGGCAGAAATTGCGTCAATCTCCTCTTGTACCGTCCTTAATATCGGTACGTTGAAGGCGGTGACGGTCGAGGCGATGATCCTTGCAGGCAAGAGTGCCAATGAGCACGGAAAGCCGGTCATCTTGGACCCGGTCGGAGCTGGAGCGACTGCGTTCCGCAAGGATTCCGTACTGCGTATTTTGAAAGAAGTCGATGTCACGCTCATCCGTTGCAATGCCGGAGAAATTGCAGCCATCGCAGGGGCTGATTGGCAATCCAAAGGCGTGGATTCCGGAGAGGGTGAAGCTGACGTTGTGAAATTGGCAAAACAAGTCGCCGCCACTCACCATTGCCTCGTTGCAGTATCCGGGGAGGTCGATATTGTCACGGACGGACAGGACGTCTTGTCCATTACAGGAGGACACCCACTCATGACGCGCGTAACTGGTGTCGGTTGCCTATTAAGCTCGGTCGTAGGTGCTTTCTTAGCAGTGGCTAATGAAAAGCGGTTGGAGGCGGCCGCCACCGCATTGACTTTTTATAAACAAGTCGGGGAACAAGCGGCAGCGACGGCTACCGGCCCGGGGGATTTTGCAGTTTATTTCCTAAATGGCTTATCTTCACTAGAAAATACAATTGAGAATTTCATTCCACAAGGAGGTGTCTCATCATGACAGCAGTAGCGTTAACGATTGCAGGTTCGGATAGCGGAGGCGGTGCCGGCATCCAAGCCGACCTGAAGACATTCCAGGAATTGGATGTATTCGGCACATCCGCACTGACCGCCCTCACGGCGCAGAACACGCTCGGTGTGCATGGCGTCTATCCGATTGAAGTCGGTGGTGTCATTGCTCAGGTGAAAGCGGTCTTGGACGACTTTACCGTCGGTGCGGTGAAAACGGGCATGCTCTTTTCGGCTGACATCATTACAGCAGTCGCACAGGCATTGCAGATGTATGGACCACCTGCATTGGTCATCGACCCCGTCATGATCGCAAAGGGAGGCGCCTCCCTCTTGCAGCAGGAAGCTGTGCTAGCGTTGAAGGAAGAGCTCCTCCCGATTGCCACGGTGATCACGCCGAACATACCGGAAGCGGAAGTGCTGACAGGGATCGCCATCGAAACGGACGCCGACGTATTGAAAGCTGCGGAGAAACTGTTGGAGCTCGGGGCCCATTCGGTCGTCATGAAAGGCGGCCATCGCCACAATGAAGAATTTGCAGAAGACCTGTTCCTCTCCGCGGACGGCGAGCGGTTCACTCTCCGCTCAGAACGGATTAATACGAAAGACACCCACGGAACCGGCTGCACATTTTCAGCTGCCATCACAGCCCGGATGGCAAGCGGAAAGCCAGCTGGGGAAGCTGTGATTGATGCGAAACATTTCATCCAAGCAGCCATCCGCGATGGATTGAAGCTAGGCGCCGGACATGGACCGACCAATCATTGGGCCTACCGCCGCCTAGGAGAAAGTGCAGGAAAGGGTGTTGTTTTTGTCGATTAAAGAGCAGTTGAAGTTGTATTTCATTATGGGATCAAATAATACCGGGGATGCCAAGCCACTCGACGTATTAGAAGCGGCTCTCCGTGGAGGCGTCACCTGTTTTCAATTGCGGGAAAAAGGGGAAGGCGCATTGACTGGGGAAGAAAAGCGGGAATTTGCATTAGCCTGCCAACAGCTTTGTAAGCAATACAACGTCCCGTTCATCGTCAATGATGACGTTGAATTGGCGATGGCTATCGATGCGGACGGCGTCCATGTCGGACAAGACGATGAGGAAGCGGGACGGGTGCGGGAACAGCTCGGCCCCCATAAAATCTTGGGCGTTTCCACCCACACGTTGGATGAGGTGGAAAAAGCGATTGCCGCCGGAGCCGATTACGTCGGCATGGGTCCCGTTTATGCAACGATCTCGAAAGCGGATGCCAAGCCGGTCGCGGGGACGGAATTGATTCGCAAAACGACTTTAATTCACCCCGACTTGCCGATTGTCGGCATCGGCGGTATTACACTGGATAATTTCGCACCGGTCATCCAGGCTGGTGCCAGTGGAGTGTCCTTGATCTCGGCCATTGCGTCGTCTCACAATCCATATGAAACGGCACGGAATTTCGCAACAGCGATAGACGACACCATACAGAGGGAAGGAATTTCATCATGAATACACGCAAGATGGTCATTATAACAATGTTCGTGGCGATTGCCGTAGCGGGTTCGGCGTTCGTTTCATTTCCGGCAGGCATCGCACGGGCCTATCCGATCCAACACGCCGTCAACGTCATCGCGGCGATCATGCTCGGACCGGTTCCCGCCGTCATCATCGCCTTTTTGACGGGGTTGGTCCGAATTTTGACAGGAACCGGTTCCTTATTAGCATTCCCTGGCGGCATGATCGGCGCGTTCCTGGCGGGTGTCATGTATAAGCGATTCGGCAAAGCGTGGCTCGCCGGTGTCGGCGAAATGGTCGGAACGGGCATCATCGCCTCATTGCTCGCCGTCCCATATGCCAAAATTCTGATGGGTACGACCTTCACCGCATTTTTCTTTGTCCCGCCCTTCCTCGTATCGAGCGTAAGCGGCGCCTTGCTTGGCCTCGTACTGGCAGCCCGATTGCAGGGTACCCGGATTTCGGCGAAAATCGGTCAAGTGGAATAGATTAGAACGACAGCGGCACTTAGATGGCCGCTGTTTTTTTATCCGTCACTTTTTGTGGGATATCCGTCATTCTTCACGGAATATTCGTCACTTTGATGTACTTATCCGTCACTTCGAGAAAGATATTCGTCAAGTTTACAAGTCTATTCTCAAATCAGGACTTTACTCACACATTTATACGAGACAAATAATATCCCAATTCAGTCCGATTCTCGACACCCATCTTTTGAAAGACATTTTGCAAATGCTTTTTCACTGTATTCACACTGATAGTTAGCGTCTCTCCAATTTCCTTATTCAATAAACCTTGTCGAACCAATTCCACAATTTCCTGCTCACGCTTAGTTAATCTTGCCTCCAAAATTGGATTGCTCTTCTCCCGACCAATGATTGACGCAGCATGAAAGGCACCTTCAATTGACTTCACAAGAAAATGCAGTCGATTTCGATCTTCTTGGCTAAAAAGAGCTTCCCCTTGCTTCCTCACCAAACCGATCACCCCAACCAAATCCGATTTATCATAAATGTAAATTCCCATTTCATCGATATAACCGAACCGATTAAAAAAATGGAGCGCGAACTCTGTCTTATTAAATTGCTCTAAACACATGACATCCTTTATTTTCAGGATGGGGGCCGTGGGTACTAAAGTCGGTATATTCCTAGGTGCCAATACATCATACGTGTGAAACGTTTCAAAATACTCATACATCGATTGATCTTCAATATTAGTGAAAATCGGATCAATCAGCCGCCCTTCTTCATCCAGTAACCAAAATAAATTGGTATAGCCAAACACTTCAAAAAGACAATCAACCACTTTCTGACGATAAGCTGTCAAGCTGCTCCTATCAGGGTCAAATGCAACCCGGTCCAAACCTTCCATGATCTTGTTGTACTCTTTCTGCGTCAATTGCAACAAGTAATCTTCCTCCCGGTTCAGAATATTATAAATGGTCATATAACTCTTTTGGGTAATAGTATCCGTTTTCCTCTTTTATTACAATGGAACAAAGGAGGAGAGAAGATGAAAAAGTCAGAATACGTGAACTACGATGGAATTGGCCTTGCGGAACTTGTAAAAAACAAGGAAGTCACACCTGAGGAATTGGTTCAAACATCACTGAGTCTCATCGAAGATTTGAATCCTACACTTCATGCAGTCGCCTCGTTAATCGGAGATCAGGCTATGGAAGAAATCAAACAAGGATTGCCGAAAGGTCCGTTCGAAGGAGTACCCTTCCTTATAAAAGAAATTGTCCTTCACGCCAAAGGGGTTCCCGTCAATATGGGGAGTCGCCTAGCGGAAGGTATGACCTTCCCTGTGGATAGTGAATTAATGGTCCGTTTCCGTAAAGCCGGCCTTGTAACCGTGGGGACCACGCCTACGCCGGAATTCGGCTACAATGCGACCACGGAGGCAACTTTCTATGGTGAACCGGCGAAAAATCCATGGGACACAAGCCGCAGTCCGGGCGGATCCAGCGGAGGCTTATCATCCGCGGTTGCTGCCGGAATCACCCCTCTTGCCCACGCCAATGATGGAGGGGGTTCCATCCGGATTCCCGCTTCCTGTACCGGATTAGTCGGATTGAAACCGACAAGAGGGCGTATTCCGTTCGGCCCTTTCAATAGTGAACCATTAAACGGCATTGCTATCGAATTTGCCCTATCCAGGACTGTCCGTGACACGGCCACCTTGCTGGATGCAGTGGCGGGACCGGATGTCGGTTGCTATGGATGGGCGGAACCGCCGAAAACACCATACGCCCAAGCAATGAAAACAGCACCGAAACCATTGAAAATAGCATGGACGGGAAAACCGGCTTCAGGAGTGCCCGTTGACGATGAATGCCTTCGCGCTTTACACGAAACCGTCTCTCTCTTGGAGGATTTGGGCCACACGGTAGTGGAAGCCGCGCCGCAATACGATGCGGAATCATTCAGCCAAGCCACGGTCCGTATCTGGACTGCCAATATCCATCATATGATCAATGGGGTCGCGGCTGCCTTAGATCGTAAACCGAGTGAACAAAACATTGAAGCGGCCATCTGGCAATGTTATAAACATGGGGGAGAGATGCGTGCTTCAGAACTGTTGGAAGCCATTGACACCAATGCAGCCGTCTCCCGCCAGGTTGGACAGTTTTTCACGGACTATGACGTTTTACTCTCACCGACCCTTGCTACGTTGCCAACGCCATTAGGATTGCTTAATTCCAATAATCCGTCGATAGACGCGGTCGAATGGACAGAACAAATCTTCACCTATGCACCATTCACCAACCTGTTCAATGCAACGGGACAACCCTCCATCTCCCTCCCAATCGGATGGAGCCATGAAGGATTGCCGATCGGCATGCAGTTCACTGGCCGATTTGCGGATGAAACCACACTTCTACAGCTAGCAGCACAATTAGAACAAGCCAAACCGTGGAAAGAGAAAAAGCCACCGGTCCATAAGCTGTTGACTATTTCATAATGAAAAGCCCGTTGTCTCATGCAAAGACAACGGGCCTTTCAATTGTGGAGTTTAAAAAGATGCCTGCCACTTCTCTTCCTCTTTCACCCACACCTTCCGATGCATATCAAAGGATGCCGTAGAATCATGGAAATCGAAGTAGACCGGCAATGCCAAGCGATTGCCTTCCGCCTTAATCCAACAATCGACAAACCACTCCGTCACCACTCGCTGTTCAGCTTCCTCCAACTCCGTATCGTGCTGCTCGTAGAATTCATAAAATGCGTCCATCGATTCCGTGGCCATTTTATAATAAACCGCATTACCTAGCAGTTCATGGCTCCCCGCAAAGACACCTGGTTGCTCTCCCTTCATAAACACCTCATTTGCCTTCCGATCCATTGTAAATAACATAATCGACTGCTCGAAAGGCTGAAGGAACACTTGGAAGTCCAGCAGGTCAACTTTCTTGGAATAGGAGAAGCTTACAACTTCCCGGATCCGTTCGGTTAAGGTTTCCGAGTGCTGGAGAAGATGTTTTTTGACTGTTTGAATATACGTAGTGGGGGTTAAAGGCATAGGGCTCGGCTCCTTTTTTTTTTAATTCGGATCCTTTTTATTTGAAGTTCCCTTGGGCATTATGTCTGCAATATCACTCGGATTGAAGCTACTATATACCTTTAATCGCCTTCTCCGATTAACCGGTTACGCCAACTCCTCTTTGGCTACACTATTGCATATAGCAAAAAGGAGGTTTCACAATGTCATCGAATCAGACACAAGTGGCGAAATTGGATGCCAAACAATTGGAAGAACTAGCGGCGCTGGAGCAGAAATTAGGCGTCATCTTGATTGCTTATGACACTTCTTCAGGAAAATAAACAGGTAAAAAGGCGGCTTTCCCACTTCGGAAAGCTGCCTTAAATTATTGGACTGCCGACTGCCAGTTCACCAATTGATCCAATACCGTTTGGTAATCTGTCCATTTGTAATTTGATTCTCGACCATATGTACATGCCCCCTGGATAAAATGTAATGGTTAATGCCTAGAGTCTGCCGGCATTATAAGCGTTTTGGCGAAGTTATGAGCGGAGCCAGGGAGTTATCAGCGTTCAGCACTACATATGAGCGCTTTGCACAAGTTATGAGCTCTCCACTTGATTTATAAGCGTTTCTCACATGTTATAGGCGTTCCGCGAGATTTATGAGTCAAGTCCTTAATCTTGTGTAAATTCCCTTGCAATGTTTTCAAGCTCTTCCTTATGACGCAAATATACTTGGCCATACTGGTTCTACAATTCATTTGCTCGCAACTTTACATGGAGGGGCGGGCATGATAGCCTTGTCGGGCAAAGCCAGCCCCATGAGCTGGGTTTCCTGGTTTGGGACTCATGCCCGCAGAGGCTCCATGTCAAGTTGCTTG